>JBAVUV010000784.1:0-3153 GCA_049696955.1 Candidatus Sulfotelmatobacter sp.
GGTAAAGCCGTAGAGCTCCGTCGCACCCTTGTTCCAATAGGTAACGTGGTCGCCGGCGTCGCGAACGAAGATAGCATCGTTGCTCAGGTCCAGCAGGCGAGCTTGTTCCGACAGCGCTCGCTCCGCCTGCCGGCGTTCAGTAATATCGCGGGCTACCTTCGATGCTCCGATCACCCTGCCCGCCGCATCACGGATGGGAGAAATCGTGAGTGAAACATCCAAAGTAGTGCCGTCCTTCCGTTTGCGCACTGTTTCGAAATGATCGACTCGCCCGCCTCCTGCCAGACGTCTGAGAATGTCTTCTTCTTCTGAACGTCGCTCCCACGGGACGATGAGCGTAATATGCTGACCGACGGCTTCCTCTGCCTTATATCCGAACAGCCGCTCGGCGCTCTGGTTCCAACTCGTTATTGTCCCATCGAGTTTCTTGCTGACAATGGCATCATCTGAAGAATCGACAATGGCTGCCAATAGTGAAGTTGTCCGTTCCGCCTGCTTTCGCCCCGCGACGTCATGGAACGTGAGAACAATCAGAGAATCGCCGGCTCCCGCCAATCGGCGGGCGTCAAGCGCAAGGGTCTTTTTACCGGTAGGAAATTCGCGGTCGATCTCGGGTGCCTGAAATCCACCGGGACCGGTAAGAGTTGTTTCCACGGATTCCCACACTTCGGAATTTTCCCATTCGCTGTTCCCCAGCTTGCGGATCGAAATGCCCTGTGCCTGATCGCGCGAAACCCCAAACATGGCATAGAAAGCCCGGTTCGCCGTCTGTACGTGCAACGTGGCGTCGAGAACAACCACGGGATCAACTACCGTGTTAAGGATTGCCTTGGTGTATTCCCGTTCGTAGATGGCTTGATCGATGCTTGCGCGAAAGGCGGTGACGTTCGTGAAGGTGAGCACCGCGCCCAAAATCTGGTGATCGCTTCCGGTGTAGGGAGCGATGCGAAGAAGAAAATATCTATCGGCATCGCGGGTTTCGATCCGGTGGGGTGCTCCGTCAGTGATGACCCGGGTGCAGATTCTATTGAGATCCTTCACGCCGGCAAGAGTGTTGCTAAGAGAAGAACCGAGATCGGAGGCCTTCAGGCCAAACACCGTCATGGCGGCCCGGTTAATGCGGGCAACTGTGCACTCGCGGCTGATTACAATAATCGGAACATCGACCGCATCAAGCGCACCGATCTCGTTGGCGGTCATCCCGCCCAAAGTCGCAGCGTCGCCTGATAAGGCGCCGGCTACAGGGTGCTTGTCATCCTTGGCCATGAAGTATCTCAAACTTAATCAGCGGCAGCTTAATCAGCAGCAGCTTAATCAGTAGCACGATACAGCGTGTTACTCCGTTGCAGCACATCATCGGCTACAAGTGGAAGAGTCTGACGCAACGCCAAAAGCAACGCTTGAGAGCGGGGCATATGGAACGAACCGGGATAGCGCGACAGGAGCCGGTCCTGCAGGACGCGGGACTCGTCCGGGCCAACGGCATCTCGAAGGGCTTCAGACACGGCTCGCTCGAGCCGAGAGTAATCCTCGACGGGAATAAGATGGGAATGATTCTCGCTGAGTCTTGGCAGCATACGAGCGTGCACGTCTCCGTTGAAGTTATCCATTAAGAACGAGCAGAAGATCGCGATATCCTGCTCATTCGCGAGTTGATCAAACAAATCTTCGAGGTTCATACTCGCGGCAACGTCGCCGCGCTCCCAAAGAATGTTAACCATTTCGCCCCACCAGCGTACTTTCGGGTAGCGACCGTCTCCGCGAGCTTGTGAAACAACGTTTGCAGCTAAGCCCATGAAAACGGGTGAATCCGGCATTCCGTCACGCATGAAGGTGGGCAGCAGATTGTCCGCATCAACAATCGTCAGTTGTCCGCGCTTTTCCGCGGCGTTCACATCCACGCCCTCGCTTTCCAGGCGGGGCCGAAAAGCGTCCCAATGAGCGATCGTGGGAACCAGAATTATCCCTTCGCCGTTGGCAATCGCCGCAGCGGCAAAGCGACAGACGGCCCGATTGAGAAATTGCTCATCCTGATAAAGCTGGACGATGTGATCGCGCGGCGCAGCGCCGCTTAAGAGACCGCGCCAGGGCTCACCGTCGACCGCTACGTTTTTCTTCTCGCCCCCGCTCCTATTGTTTCCCATTACCACCCTCCCCATCTCTGGAAGCAAATCACGGATCAAATCAAATTTTGTTACGAAGCCGTTTGCGTCGACGCTACGGGCTTGTTCACGAGCAACCGCCGCATCGTTCTGCGTAACAATGACAACATGGCAATCAGGATTCTCACGCCGAATGATTCGCGTCGCCTCCAAACCGTCCATCCGAGGCATGTTGATATCCATAAGCACTAGATGGGGGTGTAATTGGCGCACCTTTTCAATGGCTTCGATTCCGTCACCAGCTTCGCCACAGATGCGGTACTTCGGCTGAGAATCAATCAGTGATCGAACCATGCGCCGAAACTGTGCTCGATCATCGACTATTAAGACTTTGATGGAACTCATACCGGTCCTCACAGATTTCCGGGGGCCTATCGCCCGCTGCTTCGATAACTGCCAAACGCAAATGCGACCTAGCCGCAGGCATCAGTCCCACAATAGGCACCGATACGTTTTCCGCTGGATAAGAATGCACGAAGCAATAGTAGCAAGCCTATACAGTGTTTAGTGTATTGACCCGAGTCGGCTGCGATTGTGGCCGGCGATGTTTGCACGACTGGTCAGAAGCCCTTGTAACGAGCAGCAATTAAGTAGGACGGCTTGGTTGTAACTCTGCACGCCAAGGTGTGGTTCGGAGAAATTGAGCTTTCTGAGAATATCTCTTCTACTAACGATTACGCGGTCCTCTAGTTTACTACTTCTTCTTCTCTTGAGAAATGAGGGACAGTGGCGGCCAGCGCTTTTCGTGAAAGTTTTCGTCGACTACCAAATAAGGAGTGCCCGGAGGAAGAACCTGAAGGGTTTTCAGGAATTCAACAAGTGAATCCTGATCGTATGACTTCAATGCTTGAAACTGCTTGCGAGCGGCAAGCGCCTCCCCGGAGTGTGCCAGCACGGATTGGCGAAGAGTTACGAACAAACCATGATGAAAAAACGGGGGCTCGTTAGCCGAGCCCCACAGGCGTTTGGTGAGGAAGCGCCGATTGCCTTG
>JBAVUV010000785.1:0-8908 GCA_049696955.1 Candidatus Sulfotelmatobacter sp.
GCTCTATCGCTATTCAGGCGAAGAGAACATTCCCATCGGAAGCGTTACCGCCGGCCGCAACAGTCCTGAGACGTTGCCGCTTCTCGGATATTTTCTCAACACCGTAGTTCTTCCTGCCAATTTGTCAGGCAATCCAAGTTTCCGAGCTCTGGTCCATCGCACCCGCGACTTGACTATCGAGACACTGGATCATGACAGTGTGCCTTTTGAGCATCTGGTTCGCGAGATGCGCGTGCAGCGAGATCCGGGACGAAACCCGCTCTTCCAGGCTTTGTTCTCGCTCGAACCACCCCTGCCGGAAATTGATCCCGCCTGGCGTTTGACGCAGATGGACGTGGATACGGGAGCATCAAAATATGACCTTTCCCTCGAATTAGATGAGCGCAGCGAGGAAGTGCTGGCTCGCTTCCATTACAAGACTGACCTGTTCGACGCCGCCACGATAGTTCGCATGGCGGCCCAGTGGCAAAGACTGCTCGAGGGCAGTGTCGCGGATCCGGATCAGAGGATCTCAGAGTTGCCGCTATTGACGGCCGATGAGAAACGCCAAATTGTGGTCGACTGGAATAACACCGAAGTTGAGGTGCCGGGCGAACAGATAATCCACAAGTACTTTGAGGATCAGGTAAAGAGATCCCCCGCGGCCTCAGCCGTGACGTTCGAGGGCAAGTCCGTGACTTACGACGAACTTGACTCTCAGGCAAACCAAGTTGCGGGCCGTTTAAAAAAGCTGGGAGTCGGTCCCGAAGTTGTCGTCGCGTTGTATTTTGAGCGGTCCATCGAAATGCTGGTCGGAATACTCGGTGTTCTGAAGGCTGGTGGGGCGTGCCTGCCGCTTGATCCAGCCCATCCTGCCGGTCGGCTGGCTTTCATGCTGACAGAAACGCAGGCGCCGGTTTTGCTTACACACTCGCGGTTGCAGAGCCAGGTGCCTGGCGGCAAGGCTCAGATAATCTGTATCGATACTGATGCCTTTACCTCAAGGAAAGTCTTCTCGTCGCCAGCGTGCGAGGTAAACCCAGAGAATACCGCATACGTTATCTACACCTCGGGCTCGACTGGTCAACCCAAGGGCATACGGGTTCTGCACCGGGGATTGGCGAATTCAACATTCGCTCGCATCGCGTTTTATCCCGACGCGGTGAAGAGTTTTTTGCTTCTCTCCTCGTTCACTTTTGACAGCTCCCTGGCAGGAATTTTCTGGACTCTGAGTGTCGGCGGCACGCTGGTTCTTCCTCCCGACCAGTCTCGATGGGAGTTGGACTCCCTCAGTCGCTTGATTGAGAAGCACCAGGTATCTCATCTTCTGTGTGTACCTTCGCTGTACAAAACCCTCATTGAGAGCAGTCCAAGTGAACGCCTGGCTTCGCTGCAGGTTGCGATAGTCGCCGGAGAGCCTTGTCCCGCAACTTTAGTGAAAGATCACTTTAGTCGATTACCGCATTCGGCTCTCTATAACGAGTACGGTCCCACCGAGGCAACCGTTTGGTGCTCGGTTTACCGGTGCCAACCGACGGATGAATCGAATCGGGTTCCGATCGGACGCCCCATCGCGAACACGCAATTGTATGTTCTGGATTCTCACATGCAGGTCGTGCCCGTGGGAGTGCCGGGGGAATTACACGTGGGAGGCGCGGGCGTGACTGGCGGTTATTGGAACCGCCCGCAGCTCACCGCTGAGCGGTTCGTTCCGAATTCCTTCGATCCAACTCCGGGTTCACTCCTGTATAAGACGGGCGACTTGGCCCGCTTCTTGCCAGATGGAAATATCGAATACTTAGGACGTATCGACCATCAGGTCAAGGTCCGGGGCTTCCGAATCGAGCTAGGGGAAATCGAAGCCGCACTTCTTAGCCATCCCGGTGTACGGGAAGCGGTAGTGATCGCACGCGAGGACACTCCTGGCGACAAACGGCTGGTGGCGTATTACACGGCGGCGGAAACAAGCGCACCAAACGCAGCAGCGTTGGATGCGGAACAGTTGCGGGCGCTTCTGCTGGCGCGTCTTCCGGAGTACATGGTGCCGCCGGCATACGTGCGGCTGCCGTCGATGCCGCTGACTCCGAACGGAAAGCTGGACCGCAAGGCGCTCCCAGCGCCGGAAGCGGATGCTTACGCGGTACGCGGGTACGAAGCACCACGCGGCGAGATTGAAACTGCACTGGCCGCCATCTGGGGTGACGTTCTTAAACTCGAGCGCGTCGGGCGCCATGACAACTTCTTCGAACTCGGAGGACACTCCCTGCTGGCCGTGATCCTGATCGAGCGCATGCGCCGCAAAGGCCTGCAGGTTGATGTGCGTGCTCTATTTGCCGCTTCGACTCTGGCTGAGTTGGCGGCCACCGTCGAGGCCAAGGCAAACATCATCACGATCCCGCCGAACCGGATTCCGGCAGAGTGTAAGGTTCTCACCCCGGACATGCTGCCACTCGCAAAGCTTACCCAGGACGAGATCGATCAAGTGGTGGAAAACGTGCCGGGAGGAGTGGCGAATGTGCAGGATATCTATTCCCTGGCGCCGCTGCAGGAAGGGATCCTCTTTCATCATCTGATGAGCGGCGAAGGCGACCCTTATCTATTGGCCACTCTTCTCAGCTTCGAGACGCGGGAACGACTGGACGGGTATCTCAAGGCTATGCAGTCGGTGATCAACCGCAACGATATCCTGCGCACGGCCGTGATGTGGGAAGGTCTGTCACAACCTGTGCAGGTCGTCCAGCATAGGGCGGTGTTACAGATTCAAGAGATTGAACTCGATCCGGCCGACGGCGATGTGGGCGAGCAATTGTATGCACGATTCGATCCGCGGCGATACCGCATCGACCTGCGCCAGGCTCCCTTGCTGCGGGCCGTTATTGCATTCGATAAAAGCCAGAATCGATGGTTGATGATGCAGCTGCTGCATCACCTCCTCGCCGATCACACCACCATGGACGTGATGCACGAGGAGATCCAGGCGCATTTGCTGGGAGTGGCAGAGCACTTGCCGGCGCCCTTGCCCTTTCGAAACCTCGTGGCGCAAGCCCGGTTAGGGGTGAGCAAAGAAGAACATGAGGCGTTTTTCCGGAAGATGCTGGCGGATGTGGATGAGCCCACGACTCCGTTCGGATTGTTCGATGTGCAGGGCGACGGTACGGGGATCGAAGAAGCGCGCGTGGCACTCGAGACACCGCTTGCCGGGCGAGTTCGAGAACGCGCGCGCAAACTGGGAGTAAGCGCGGCGAGCCTGTGTCACCTGGCCTGGGCACGCGTACTGGCCAAAGTTTCGGGACGCGAAGATGTGGTGTTCGGCACGGTTTTGTTTGGACGCATGCAGGGCGGAGCCGGCTCAGACCGGGTGATGGGGCTGTTTACGAATACACTGCCGGTGCGGATTCGTATTGGCGAAGAAGGAGTGGAGAGTTGTGTCCGACAGACTCAGGCGTTGCTGGCTGGCCTGATGCGCCATGAACACGCCTTGCTGGCACTGGCTCAACGTTGTAGTGCGGTACCGGCGCCCGCGCCACTGTTCTCTGCAATCTTGAACTACCGTCATAGCCCGGGAGTTGGGCGCACGGCGCGTGCCTGGGAGGGTATTTGCACGATTCGCGTTGAAGAACGGACCAACTATCCATTGACGCTGTCGGTAGATGATGTAGACGGCGAGGGTTTTTGGCTGACGGCCCAGACGCTCGCATCGGTCAATCCGAAACGAATCTGCGAGTACATGCAGACCGCACTCGAATCTCTGGTTACCGCACTGGAGACGACGCCGAGCATGGCCGTGCGCGAACTTGAAACGCTCCCTGTATCAGAACGGCATCAGTTATTGTACGAGTGGAACGAGACAGAATACGTTTTTCCGCAGACGTGCATTCATGAATTATTCGAGCGGCAAGTGGAACGGTCTCCCGACGCGATCGCCATCATCTTTGAAGACTCGCGCCTAACCTACCGAGAGCTGAACCGGCGCGCAAATCAGCTTGCCTGGTATCTGCGCAAAAGAGGCGTTGGACCAGACGTACCTGTTGGCCTGTGCATCGATCGCGGACCGGAGATGGTAATCGCTCTGCTGGGCATCTTGAAGGCCGGAGGGGCATACGTGCCGCTGGATCCAAGACTCCCGGACGAGCGCCTGCGCTTTATGGTCGAGGATGTGCGGCCGCGAGTCGTTCTTACGAAGCAGAATTTGTGGCGCGAGCCCTTCGGGAAAGACGCCATCATCCTTGATGGAAGTTGGGCAACGATCGCGCAGGAAAGCACGGCGAATATTGAGAACGTGTACAGTCCGCGAAATCTCGCGTATGTGATGTACACATCGGGCTCTACTGGAAAACCGAAAGGAGTTTCGGTGGACCATCGCGGCGTGGTCAATCTGCTCGCTTCCATGCAGCGCACAGTGGAAATTACAAGTGACGATGTGCTGCTCGCGGTGACGACGCTCTCTTTCGATATCGCAGGCCTGGAGGTTTATCTCCCCCTGATCTCTGGAGCACGACTGGTGATTGCGAGTGGGGACGACGTTGTCGATGGGCCCCGCCTGCGAGATTTGCTCACCGAGAGCAAAGCCACCGTAATGCAAGCCACGCCTGCTACGTGGCGTCTGCTCATAGAAGCAGGTTGGCAAGGCTCTCCGAATCTGAAAATTCTTTGCGGAGGTGAGGCGTTCCCGCCGGAGCTGGCGAAAGATCTAACTGCACGCAGCAATTCCGTCTGGAACGTCTACGGCCCGACCGAAACCACAATATGGTCCAGCCTCTATCGGGTAACCGGCCATGAGCAAGGTTCGATACCGATAGGCCGTCCTCTCGCCAATACGTCGATCTACATATTGGACAGTCATCGCAATCCTGTGCCAGTGAATGTCATCGGAGAAATATACATTGGCGGGCACGGACTGGCTCGGGGGTATTTGAACCGGCCGGAGTTGACGGCGGAACGCTTTGTCGCTAACGGCCTGACGCCGGAGCGGTCGCCGCGCCTGTATCGCACCGGCGATCTGGGCCGGTTCCGCAGCGACGGTGAGATCGAATACCTGGGCCGAATCGACAATCAGGTCAAGCTCCGCGGATTGCGCATCGAGCTGGGCGAAATCGAATCTGTGCTCGCGGCCCGTGAAGACGTTGTCGAAGCGGTAGTCATTCTCAGCGGTGAAGGCGAGCAGCAGAAGCTGGCCGCTCACCTGGTGATGAAGGATGAGGCAGCGCTAGCAGCGGGAGAGTTGCGCCGTTATCTGCAAACTAAATTGCCGGAACACATGGTGCCAGCCAGTTACTGGCGGGTCGATGCACTGCCCTTATTGCCGAGCGGGAAGGTGAATCGCGCGGCACTGGCGGGCTCAGGGAAGCCTCTGGTAGACAGCGAGGAGTTGACCGCGCCGCGGAACGAAGCGGAAGTAAAGTTGGCGGAAATCTGGCAAGAGTTGTTGCAGGTGGAGCAAGTCGGAATCGAGCAGAACTTTTTCGAGCTGGGCGGACATTCCTTGCTGGTGTTGCAGGTGACAGCGCGAATCCGAAGAATCTTTGAAGTGGAGTTGGCAGTGCGCACTGTGTTTGAGGCGCCGACGATTGCCGGCCTGGCGCTGGAAGTGCAGAAAGCACAAGCGATGGGTCTGAAAGCTCGCTCTCCAATTCTACAAGGCCTTCGACAAACCGCTGCCGGGGACGCGAGTCAAGACGAGTTGCTGATCCAATTAGAGAAGCTCTCGGCCAAAGAGGCGCGGAATCTGCTCAAGGATCTGCTCGATGGAAAACAGGACTATCAATTTCGATCTTAATCGGATCGCTAAATAAATAAAGTCGACGCACAGGACTCCGGGCTTGAGTTCTGCCCAACCTTAAGCTTTGCCCTCGTGACCCGCGCTTGACGCCGTGCTACCCTACCCGTTCCGGCGCTCACATTCAAACTTCGGACAAATAAAATGATCCTCGTAAGACGAATCATGCTGTTCTCGCTCATTACCCTCTCTACTCATCTCTTCGGTCAGGCTCCTCCAGTGCAATCGAAGTACAAGCCGGAATACTTCACGTTTCAGGAAGTCATGATTCCAATGCGAGACGGCGTCCGTCTGCAAACCGTTATCAGGGCGCCGAAGAATGCAAGTGCCCCTCTGCCGATCTTGTTCGTGCGATCTCCATACGGAGTACCGAAGGATTCGAGTTCCCTCACCGAATCCGGATTGTTCGACGATCTGATTGCAGATGGCTATATCTTCGTGTCGCAGAACATCCGGGGGCGTTTTAAATCTGAGGGAACGTTCGTAATGCAGCGTCCGCCGCGTGACAAAAACAACCCGAAGTCGATCGACGAATCTACCGACGCTTATGACACGATCGATTGGCTGGTCAAGAATGTTCCAAACAATAATGGCCGCGTCGGGATATGGGGAATTTCATATCCCGGATGGCTGGTGACTCAGGCGTTGCTGGATCCGCATCCTGCGCTGAAAGCAGCCAGCGAGCAAGCGTCCCCTGACGACATGTTCGTCAACGACGACTTCCACCACAACGGCGCTTTCCGCCTCAGCTATGGATTCGAGTATTCCGCTTTGCTGGAGACTTCGAAAGAGCAGAACACCAATTTCGAGTTCGATCAATACGACACGTACGCTTGGTATTTGATGCTCGGGGCGCTTTCCAACGCGAACCCCCGTTATTTTCATGGGAAGCTGCCTACGTGGAACGACTTCGTTGAGCATCCCAATCACGATTTCTGGAAACAGCAGGCTGTGACCACATATTTGAAGCACACCACCGTGCCCAACCTCAATGTTGCCGGCTGGTACGATCAAGAAGATTTCGTTGGTCCGACCCGGATTTATGCCACGCTGGAACAAACCGATACGGAACATCTGAACTATTTCGTTGCGGGCCCGTGGAATCATGGTGGGTGGATGGATCAATCGGGGCGCAAACTGGGCGACATCGATTGGGGCAGTGATATTTCGCGCTACTGTCGCGTGCATATCTTCGCTCCCTGGTTCGCGCATTGGTTGCACGATAAACCACTCACAGAGCCCGAGGCGCTCACCTTTGAAACCGGCACGAACGTCTGGAAGAGTTACGACGAGTGGCCACCCAAGAAAGGCATTGCCGAGAAAAAACTGTATCTGCACTCCGGCGGCAGGCTGGCGTTCGAACCACCCTCCGAGCACGACGCCTTTGATTCCTACATTTCGGATCCGGCGAATCCTGTGCCTTATCGCAACCGGCCAATTACGCCGACTTATCCCGCGCCTGCCTGGACCACCTGGCTGGTGCAGGATCAGCGTTTCGTGGACCATCGTCCAGACGTATTGACCTGGCAAACAGAGCCACTGACGGACGATGTTGCGGTCACCGGAGATATCGTTGCCGACCTGTTCGCATCAACCACCGGTAGTGACAGCGACTGGGTCGTAAAGCTGATCGACGTCTATCCAGAGGACTATCAGAAGATTACCGAGGAAGACGCCGAGAAAGGCGCAGGCCCTGTGCTGAATGGCTACGAACTGATGATTGCCGATGATATTTTGCGCGGGCGCTATCGCAGCAGTTTGGAGAGGCCAGAACCTGTTCCGCCGAATGAAGTCGTCGAATACAAGATCGACCTGCATCCCAACGATCACGTCTTCCTGAAGGGCCATCGGATCATGGTGCAGGTGCAAAGCACTTGGTTTCCTTTGTACGACCGCAATCCGCAGAAATTCGTGGATAACATCTACAAGGCTACCGACGGCGACTATGTGAAGGCGACGCAGAAAGTTTATCGTTCGAGTGAGGCCGCATCGAGTGTGATCCTGCCAGTGGCTGGAAAATAAAGGCCTCAAGAAGTTGCTCCGATATCGGGCTCAATTCGCACCCAGAAGTCTGTAAAAACCGTTAATTTTCGCTTAATCGTGACCTAAGGCGATTCTTCGTGGCCACATCAAGAAATTCTGCATCCTACCTGTCCGGTAAACTATGCACACTACGAATAACGCACTCTCCCTCCTCCTTGCGGCAACCGCATCCATCGCACTGACGTTCGGCTTGACAGCCTGCAACAAGAACCAAACCCAGACGCCCGACAATAGTGCTCAAAGTCAGCCGGCACAGCCCGACCAGACGCAGGCGCAAGACCCGGCGGCTGCCGCCAACCTGGCGCCCGCAAGCGATACGCAGACCTCTGCAGCCAGCGATCAGAACAGTTCCGGTAACGATTCGGACAGCAATTACGACGCGGACGATCAGGACTCAAGCTACGGACAGCCGACACTTGAGGCGCCAGACCCTCCACCCGCGCTTCCGGAATATTCGCAGCCGGAATGCCCCGGCGAAGGCTACCTGTGGACCCCGGGATATTGGAGCCATTCGTCGCAGGGTTACTACTGGGTGCCGGGCGCATGGGCGCGGCCACCCGAGGTGGGCTACCTGTGGACCCCGGGCTACTGGGGCTATGCCGGCGGCCGTTACCGCTACTACAACGGCTATTGGGGACGCCATATCGGCTACTACGGCGGCGTCAACTATGGATTTGGTTATGTGGGAGCCGGTTATCAGGGCGGATACTGGAACGGAGATCGTTTCAACTATAACCGTTCCGTCAACAATGTGAACGTCAGCAACGTTCAGGTTTACAACCGAACGGTGACCAATACGGTGATCATCAACAATACTACCGTCAACGTCACCAATAGCCGCGCCAGCTATAACGGGCCGGGAGGCGTCACTCGCAAGCCTTTGCCAGCGGAAGTGGCTGCCACTCGCGAACAACGCATCCCGCCGATGAACACGCAGATGAAGCAGCGGCAAGAGGCGGCGCAGAACCGCCAGCAGTTCGCGTCCGTCAATAAAGGACGTCCGACCCTTGTGGCAGCCGCCAAGCCGATTCCTGCTGGAAAACCAATTGCTCCTGTAATTCCTGCGCGCGCCGCGGCGGCCCCGCGCCCGGCTGCAGAGAAGGCGCAGCC
>JBAVUV010000786.1:0-5783 GCA_049696955.1 Candidatus Sulfotelmatobacter sp.
ACCGTATGTGGTCCCATTCTATTTTGCCTATCGCGACGGCTTCCTCTACAGCTTTTCAACCGTTGGTCAAAAGATCAGATGGATGCGGGCCAATCCGCTGGTCTGCGTCGAAGTCGATGAGATCGTGAACTCGGAGGAGTGGGTAAGCATTGTTATCTTTGGCCGCTATCAGGAGTTGACAGATATCCCGGAGCTGAAGGCGGAACGCAATTTGGCGTACAGGCTGCTCCAAGAAAAAGCAATCTGGTGGGAACCAGGCTATGCGAAAACCATCATCGGAGGGACCGAACGAGCTCTGCTGCCGGTCTATTTCCGAATTCAGATCGCGCGGATAACAGGTCGCCATAGTGCGCCGAACTCCGCCGAAGGGGTTCACGTAAAACCATCGCCGAACGAACAAGCGAGCAAACACTCTGTGCAAGGCATTCTGGCGGCGCTCCGGGCGAAACTGTTCTCGAAGTAGGCATGGATTAGGTCATCAGGGTCCGAGGCCGTTGCGCTTGGTTTCTTGCACTTACCGCATTAGTCGAAATTCAGCGCGGGCCGATCATTAGAAACGGATTGACACGTTTTGTGACCACGGACTGCCGTACATTGCGTAATAGCCAGCTCCAAGCCAGAACCGAATGGGATTCCCCGAACGAGCGGCCCTCGGGCGCGGTCAGATCCATTTGGAGTGATCTCCCCGTACGATTTCAAGCTGTTATCACTTCCGAAGACTCCGAACATGAGATCCAAGCGTGACATCCCGTTCGATGCGGAGGTCTATCTCGAATCCGTCGGAGTTTCGAGAAAAGTACGAGAATTCCGGGGCAACGTGAGGCAGCAATCCGCAACTCGCCGCGACGCGTTCGGGCGCGTGAGTTACATGAAAGTTCTAAGCTCCTATGCATTGCGTTGACCTCACCGATAGTTCTCCCACCATGCAAGGCCATGTGATAACGCAAACGTTGAACTGTGACCGCGATCACTTCATTGAATTGAGAATAGGGTTAAACAGTAACTGAAGGATTGAGAGGCAACCATGGAAGAGAGCCCCCAAAGCTATCCGGCAAGCAGCTGGAGAAAGTTCCGGACTCCTCCTCTCCTGCCAGAAGAAATCGAACCACCGGGGATAGACCTGGCAGCCTTCCTTTCATCCTTCCGCGGCAACGGCGCGACGCTGAGCTTCAAAGAAGGAAACCAGTTGGCAATGGCTGCGACCCGCTCGGGTCAGAAGAACTCCGCGTCAGCTACTGCTCGGCAGGCAATCGACGTTATTAGGCCGGAAGAACCACTGGCATGAGGGAGAATTACAATGACAAAATTGATGCTTCGCGACAATTTCTACAGTGATCTCTTTGAATTCCGTCGTGATTTCGACGAGATCTTCAATCACATGCTCACTTTCAAGCCATTTGTGAGGGAGCAACTTCCACTTGAGAGAGCGTTTAATTTCGTCCCATTCGTCCCAGCAGTTGAGGCGTATGTGGACACGGAAGCAAGGAAGTACATTTGCCGAGTTTCTTTGCCCGGCGTCGATCCGAAAGAGTTCGAGATCAATCTGCAGGGTAACGTGCTCACAATCAAGGGCGAGAAGAGAACTGCGAAGAACTTGAAGGAAGCGGAAGTCAAGCACTCCGAATTTCTGTATGGCGCTTTCGAGCGGACATTGACGCTGCCCGAGGGCATCGAAGCGGAGAAGCTCGTTGCCGAGTTCCACAGCGGCGTGCTCGAAATCACTGCGCCTGTCGCCGTGGCGGCTCTGCCGCGGAAAATCGAAGTCAAGGAAGCCAAGACTGCTCCAATTGCCAAGCAAGTCGCGGCGTAGCTATGTATCTTTCGGGCCCGGGGTTGACCTAGCTCCGGGCCTTTCTTATTAAAGCCTGCAGACCTCCACTTCCTTGGTTCGTGGATGGCTGCGGAGGCGATCCTTAGGGATACCGGCGTCTTGTCGATTGCACGTTCAGATTTGTCAGGCGGAGCGCAAAATCCGATGCGCTGCTCGGCTGGCATTTGCATCGGAGCCCAAACCAACAAACCGAATTAGGAGGAACGCCATGTCGCGGACAATTTGCAGGTTGGCAATCTCATTCGTAACTGTGTTACTGATCGTCGGTCTCGCGACTGCTCAAGAAAATCAAATCAAGCGAGCACCGATTCGAGCATACAATCCCTCCTCCGGAGCAGAGATGTACAAGCAATACTGCGCAGCCTGCCACGGAAAACATGGAAAGGGAGATGGGCCCGCGGCTTCCGAACTGAAGGCCGCTCCTGCCGACCTCGCCACTTTGGCGAAGCGAAACGGTGGCACGTTTCCGACCGAACACGTGATGGACGTCCTGCGCAATGGCGTGAAAACTCCCGCGCACGGAACTTCGGACATGCCGACGTGGGGCCCGTTGTTCCAAACCGTCAGTTCCCATGATCAGGCCATCGTCAACATGCGGATTTCGAACCTGACGAACTACCTCAAATCGCTTCAGGATAAATAGCAGCAATGGTGCGCGAAGAAACCGCCCTCCGTCAGGGTTCAGTCACGGCTGCCGCAGACGTCGTCCGTTGCCGCGATTGAGTTCGTGACTTTCAACCGACTGTAAATATCCCGAGGGGCTCGACGACACCGGCTTCCGTGCAGAGCCGCGTTATTGATTCAAGTAAGAGAATGCCCAGAATTCTGACTCTGAGCGCACTTGGAACTGCGTCAGGAAATGCCAGTCTGCTTATTCCGCCTGCATGGACTTGATATAGGCTGTGAGGCTTGCGATTCGGATGTCAACCAGGGCGGGATCTGTTCCGCGAATCGACGCGAAGAGCGGTCCCCATATGGGCATCTCCGAATCTCCATGAGCCGGCGTTCTCACGCCGCTTCGGAGTACGTCCTCGACGTACGAGTCCGGAAACTTTCCACCGTGCCGATGAGCGAGTGTGGTCAAGTCCGGAGGCGGAGTCTTTGGTTCGGTGGCTAATGGCCCGCGCCCTCTTAGATCAATTCCATGGCAAACAGCGCAGTATTGCTTGTAGAGACGCGCGCCAGAAACCGGATTCGACCCCGGCAAGTGTGCGGCTTTCTGGTCTTGGACCGCGGCGGTTGTCGCGAAGGCAATAACCGAAGACACTACCGCGCATATGAACACCTGGCGAGTAGGCCGGATGATCATTGGAAGCCCTCCTCAACAAGACTCTATATGTTTGGCCTTGCGTCAGGCGAGATCCAATCGAAACAGGGTGAGGCGGTCGTCACGACCCGGAGGCATCCCCCGGACCGAACATTCGGTCCTTAGCCGAATGCTCGCCTGTCACGAAAATGTAACGATAGTCGCGGCAAAGAGCTAGGAATGGCGAATAAAAGGTGAATAAAGAAGAGAAGTTGACTCATCGAGTTTCATCGCAACCTGCTGATTCCCCTCGGAAAACTCCCGCTCCGGCAAATCGTGATTAAAGTAACTAAGTGGCTGTTAACCGAAGGGTTGCTAGTTCGAATCTAGCCCGGGGAGCCAACTTCTTCCGATTTTTCAAATGCTTATGAGCGCATCGCTTTTAGAGAATGATGCGCAGGATCATCTTACCTGGCTCGTCAGTTTACCGCAGCATTCAGGGCGTGCGGGCAATGCGGAGCGATCCCATCCCCCGCCGATCCTAATTCGGGAATAGCGGTGATCCAAATCTGATGGATGGCCGGGAACGCAATGCGCCGCAACCGCAAAGCAAGTACGAAGGGATGAGGTAGAACAGCCATGGCTGAAGTGCTTTTGATTGTCAGATTTGTGGCACGTACCGGAATGGAAGACCAACTTAGAGCGCTGCTGCAGGGCATGTTAGCTCCTACGCTCGCCGAATCGGGATGCAAGCTGTATGACCTTTATGAGTCAGACACGAAGGGCCGATTCTTTCTCTCCGAAAGATGGGAAAGTCAGGCCGCGCTCGATCAACATATGGCAACGCCCCACTTTAAGCGCTTGAAACAAACCGGCGCCGAACTAGTAAGTGAGCCCTTCGAGATCAACAAAGTAAAAAGGAACCTGACCGGCGCCTCCGCAGCATGACATTCGCGAGGTCCAAAAATCGAATCCGAGATGCAATACGGAAAGGAAGATCACGCTATGCCGTTGATCAAAATAGATGCTCTTGAAGGCAGAACCCAATCCGAGGTGACGGCCCTCCTCGACGCGGTCCACAGGGCCGTCGTGAAGGCGTTTCATGTCCCAGTCCGAGACCGTTATCAGGTCTATCAAGCCCATCCCAAAGGTTTCTTGATCATCCAAGACACCGGTCTAAACATCTCTCGGACCGACAAAGCTCTGATCATCACGGTGGTAAGCAAGAAGCGCGATGAAATTCTGAAGCGCAGATTCTACAAGGAGTTAACGGAGCAGTTGGCAAGCTCAGTTTCGATCGCACCCAGCGACGTGGTGGTCGCAATCGTCGAGAATTCAGCGGCGGACTGGAGCTTTGGAAACGGCGAACCTCAGTTTTTGACCGGCGAGCTTGGATAAGGCACCTGGTTCGCTCAGAGACCGAGAGAAACGGTGACGCGATGTTTCTATTTGTGGCGAGCGCCCGGATTGGAGCTTTCCGCCTAATGCTTCCTCAATTGTGCGCGATCGCGGCGCTCTCGCATCGCGTACCTGCCATTGAAGCTTGCGATTGAGGGGAGCGCCCTGGGCGCATTCAGCCCCAATCAACTGCAGGCCTTTTCTTACCTCTCCGCGCATCTGCAGCAGGCCGGCCTTCTCCTCTCGTGGGTATTTTATGGAATTGACGAAATTGCTGGCGGGTATCTGAGGTTCCGCTCAGGACTCTTGCCCCGCATCCTCGGAATCCTGTCGAGACTCTCCGGACTCTGTTACTTTACGCATGGCTTCCTGGCGCCTTCGCTGGATGCCCGGTTGTATCCCTGCATTCTCTATCCCTGCCTGCCTGGCGAGGGCCTGAGCAGCCTCTGGCTGGCCACGGTGGGACTGAACATCGCAAAGTGGAGGGTGGACGGTCGAACCTCGCGGTCCCGTGTCTGGCTAGCTCCCGGTGCCGCGGGCACCGCTCTTCAAAGGACGCGGTCAAGGGCAGCAACGTTCGTCGGTGCGACATCGCTGGCCCAGCCGAATTTTTGGGGGATAGATCGCAGCGGATATTCTCCGCATCAAAGATGGAGCACTGGTCGAGCATCAGGACGTCGTCCAGGACGAAGCGACGCGCGGGACGTCCAAGAGCGGCCTGCCCGTGTTCGGCGATACGTTTGGGAAATGACGGCGGCAATGGCCGGCAGATGCCGCCGTTGCCATCTTAAACACGGCTCAAGGAGAATCTATGAAGTTGACGGGCAACACGATTTTTATCACAGGTGGCGGTTCGGGGATTGGGCGCGGGCTGGCGGAGGCGTTCCACAAGCGGGGAAACCAGGTAATTATCTCCGGCCGGCGCAAAGGCCATTTGGCGGAAACAACCAAGGCCAATCCCGGGATGTACTCGCTGGAACTAGACATTCAGGATCCCGCGAATACCGCAGCGGTGGCGAAGAAACTGATCGCGGCGTATCCGAAGCTGAATGTGCTCATCAACAACGCCGGAATCATGCAGGCGGACAATGCCGGTGGCGAGATTGACGAAGCGGTGCTGGTGCCGACGATTACGACGAACCTGCTGGGGCCGATTCGCATGACTTCCGCGCTGATCGAGCACTTCAAGAAGCAGGACGCAGCCACGGTTATCAACGTATCGTCGGGGCTGGGATTCGTCCCGCTAGCCATGTCCGCGATTTATTCTTCCACGAAGGCGGCGCTGCACTCCTACTCGCTATCCATGCG
>JBAVUV010000787.1:0-1639 GCA_049696955.1 Candidatus Sulfotelmatobacter sp.
AGGCGCGGTTGTGCTCGGCAAGGTGCTGGACTCCAAGGACCCCAACTACGGCTACAACGCCCTCAACGATGATTACGAGGACCTGGTCAAGGCTGGAGTACTCGATCCGACGAAGGTGGTGCGCACTGCACTGACCAACGCCGGTTCGATCGCTGCATTAATGCTGACCACCGAAGCCCTGGTGGCGGAGATTCCTGAAAAGAAGGAAGCTCCGATGCCGGGCGGACACGGCGGCGGCGGCATGGAAGGCATGTACTAGGAAGCAGCTGTCAGCTATCAGCTTTCAGCCGTCAGTAAAGTCAAAGGCCCTGCTCGCGAGAGTGGGGCTTTTTTTATTGATCCAGACCAGTGCTTTTCGGCACGAGTGACTCGTTCGCTGCCCGAGCGTGGTGGACTGTCTGGTTCGTGGTTCTGCATGGGCTTTCACGGCTCACCTCAGCGGCTGAAGCCGGGTTCCCTTTTGCGGGCTGATTCGGCACGAGTGAACTCGTGCCCTTCCCGAGCTTGCCCGCGCACAAAACTTCCGATCTTGCTCGCGCAAAAAAAAGGTCTGGCCAGGATCACGCTCGGGAAGGGCACGACTTTTAGTCGTGCCGTAAAGGTCTCCTGCGCTACGCGGCTTTAGCCGCTGAGGGCCAGCCATCTAGTTTGAAGCCCGGGAAGGCCGAGCAATAGCGATAATCCGAGGCCGCGCTCACAAGTCCGCGCTTGAACGGATTCTGATGGATATAAGCCCGATGAATATCAAAGTCCTCTGCATCGCGGATACGATGGTCGGTGAATCCTCGTTGCCATACTTCGGCTTTTCGTCTTAGCTCCGCTCCTAGAGTGTGAGAATATCCTCCTTTGATGAATTGAATTGCTCGCTCTAAAGTGACGCCCGGCGCTGGCGTCAGCAACAGGTGGACGTGTTCGGCATTAGGACGAATGCGTGGAGTTCGAATCGTCCTTGGCGACGATAGCCGTAGAGAGTCTTTAGAAAGAGCCGGGAGTACGATTCGACGACGAAGAGCCTTTGTCGTTGCCAAGTCGAGAAGGTCACGAAGTACGTTCCGTGTGGTTTGAGATCACGAGTCGGCTTCAAGAGCCCACCTCGGCGGCTGAAGCCGCTCTTTCGCAGATTAATACGGCACGACTGAAGTCGTGCCCTTCCCGAGCTTTATTTTTTCTGCGGCGCGCCGCTTTGGGAATGCGTTGTTTCCACCAGTGAACTGGCGACCCTGTTTCGGCTCCTCAGCGGCTTAAGCCGCTCCTCATCGCGGACTAATACGGCACGACTAAAGTCGTGCGCTTCCCGAGCTCTAATTTTGTCGTCCAAGTGCCGCTTCAGGTTGAACTGCATCAGGTCGGCTATAGCATAACTTTACGAATTTGCTTGACGCTATGTCCCAGGAATGGGAAGATTTACTTATTGTCGCGAAATGCGCCGATAGAAGCCTCCACGGGAAGTGATCCCGGCGGGGGCTTTTGGTTTTGTGGATGACGATCAGCTTACGGAAGCCCACTTCTCGCAAAAGAGCGAGAAATGGGGCACCCAGTTTCGTGGTGGTGCAAGCAACAGCGGGTTCCTCACCGACCTTGGTCGGTTCGGAATGACAAGAAAAAGAGAGGATGTGGTGGGTATGAGTGTGTTGATTGG
>JBAVUV010000788.1:0-1567 GCA_049696955.1 Candidatus Sulfotelmatobacter sp.
CCAGCGGCACCGTCGATTTCCGCGAACCGAACGACGAGGCGTGCATTCATCGGATTCGCGCGCTCGTGGACAAAATGGGACATCCGCCCGGAGCGCCGTTCGATCACAAGCCATCCAAGTCCCCTGCGTATCCTGCTGACGACATCTATGGCATCGTCGCCGGTGATTCGTCAAAGCAGTACGACATGCGCGAAGTGATCGCGCGGATCGTGGACGGCAGTGAATTCGAGGAATATCGTGCCGAGCGTGGCCAAACCGTTCTCTGCGGTTACGCTCGCATCGGTGGCTGGGCAGTCGGGATCGTCGCGAATCAGAAAAAAAGCGTCAACGTGACCGTCCCCGGCACGGGCGACAAACGCATCGAATTTGGCGGCGTGATTTACACCGAGTCGGCGGACAAGGCCGCTCGCTTCATTCTCGACTGCAACCAGAACTTGGTCCCGCTCATTTTTCTTCACGACGTGAACGGCTTTATGGTCGGCAAGGAAGCCGAATGGAGCGGAATCATCCGCGCCGGCGCGAAAATGGTCAACGCCGTTGCCAATAGCGTGGTGCCGAAGATCGTCGTCATCTGCGGCGGCACGTTCGGCGCGGGCCACTACGCCATGTGCGGGAAGGCATACGACCCACGATTCATTTTCGCGTGGCCCCTGGCGCGCTACGCCGTGATGAGCGGCGAATCCGCCGCCGGTACGCTTGTGGAGCTGAAGATTAAGCAGCTCGAGCGCGAAGGAAAAAAGCTCACCGAAAAGGACAAGAAGGAGTTGTACGAATCAATCCGCTCGACATACGAGCGCCAGACCGACGCCCGCTATGCCGCCGCGCGCCTCTGGGTGGACGCGATCATCGACCCCGCTCACACGCGCGAAGCCCTGATCGAATCTTTGGAATCTGCAGCTCTGAATCCCCACGTCGCCGAATTCAAGACGGGCGTTCTTCAAACCTGATGCGGATACGTTCGATTCCGTATCTTGTGGTTGCACTGGTATCGTGGTTCTTTGTTTGGAGCTTTATCAAAGAGGTGAAGCGAACTCCTTTCGGCGACGAGTTCGGATCCATCGCGTTCCCGGTGCCGCCTTATGTTCAGTTTCTCGCTCTTGGTGCGTTCGGCTCGGCCCTTGTCGGAATACCTATGTTGCTGGTGGATTTCACTCGATGGATCAAGAACAGAAACGTATGAGCGAACCGGTCACAATTGTCGAATGCCCGCGCGACGCGTGGCAGGGTTTGCCACAAAACATTCCCACCGAGGAGAAGGTCAAGTATCTCACTCGCCTCATCTCGCTCGGCTTCAGTCACATTGACGCCGTCAGCTTCGTTTCGCCCAAGCACGTGCCGCAAATGGCTGATAGTGAAGCCGTAATGCACCAGCTAAGCCACGTAAAGCTGGCGAATGGCGAGACGCCGGAAATTATCGGTATCGTCGTCAACGAACAAGGCCTCGAACGAGCGCTTGCGACCCCGGGCGTGACCACGGTCGGCTATCCCTACTCCATCTCCGCCTATTTTCGCCGTGCCAACGCGAATATGTCGCGCATCGAGTCACGCAATTTGGTCGGAACGATCC
>JBAVUV010000789.1:0-27187 GCA_049696955.1 Candidatus Sulfotelmatobacter sp.
GTCATCATGAGGGTCAGCAACAGCAAAGAAAAAGCGATGCTCAACACGGTCAGAATGCTGCGCCGCTTGTTGCGGAAGGCGTTATTGGTGACAAATCGGGTCAAAGTCATATTTCGAACCTGATTAAACTAAGCCTGTTGAACCCCAAGGAAGCCGCGGCGTGCTGGACTGCGGAGAAGTCTAGTCCAAGCAGGCCTCAAGAATAAACGAGTGATCACTCCCCGACAACTCCCTCAAGCCGGAAATCTATGTAGCTTCGGCAATTCCGCGCCGTCCTATAATTGATCCGCCCGCCGCCGACCGCCAGTGGAGATCGTCATACCGCTTGGCTGACAAATGTCACACGCATTCTTTAACGATTAAACGTTTCGATGAGCAAAAGGTCACGGAGCAGGGCGGGAAATATTGTCGCCAGCGCAACCAGCCAGCGGGAACGAACGAAGCAACTTGCATGTTTTTTCCGCCGTGTTATCAGTACTTTGGTAACTCGAACCGATATGTCGCCAGAGTTATCCTACCTATGCCCTGCCCCGGGGTTTTGAACCCACGCGGCTTCTCAATCGAACCCGCGCGGCTTGTTTCTCTTGATGAGGCGCGGAGCAAATGTCAAAAATTGGCCACTTCGAAATCCTGAGCGAACTGTCAAAGTCTGCCACTGGCGCGGTCTATAAGGCCAACGACGAGCAAACCGGTCAAACCGTAGCCCTGAAGGCGATTCAGTTGTCGGCATTCGGCGAAAGCGCCGGCGAACTGGAGAAGTGTCTGCTGGAAGAGGCCGAGACTACTAAGGTCTTAAGCAATCCAAATCTCACTACCGTTAGTGGGGCGGGAGTCATGGAAGGCCAGTTTTGCGCCGCCATGGAGTACATCCAGGGCAACAGTGTTGCTACTATGCTGGCGCGGAAAGAGGGCTTTTCCATCTGGGATCTGCTGGATATCGGGCGGCAAGTCTGTGGCGGGCTTGATCACGCTCACTTGCAAAAAGTCTTTCACTACAGTCTTGAGCCGGCCAAGATCATGTGCGGCTGGGATGGCACGGTAAGAGTCTTGGGGTTTGGCGTTTCCAGTGTAGGCAAATTTACTGCGCAAATGCCTGACGTTCCCTGCATTTTGCATTACATGTCGCCCGAGCAGATTCGCGGCGAGAGCATCGATGCGCGCTCGAATCTATTTAGTCTCGGCGCACTGTTTTATGAGATGGTCACGGACCACAAAGCCTTTGACGGCGAGAGTTCCGCGTCCTTGCGCCAAAACATCCTTGAGAGCACTCCGGTACCCCCGGTACAGGTGAATCCAAAACTGCATCCGGTTCTGAGCGATCTGATCATGAAGGCCCTCGCCAATGATCCGGCCGAACGCTATCAGAATGGGCGCGCGTTGCTCGACGATTTGGAAAAGTGCAAGGAATCGAAGCCGCAGGCCGCGAAAACTTCGGCCTCGCCGGCCAAAGTGCCGACAGCCGCGCCTCCAGCGACAGCGGCGGCCCAAACAAAGTTCGCGGCCGCGTCCCCCGCGCCGGTACAGAAGAAACCTGCTGCCTCTCCGACTCCGGCGGTTGCGAAACCGGCGCCACAGCCGGCAGTGGCGAAGCAACAGCCGGCTCCCAGAGCGGCTGCAGCTGCGGCCGGCTGGGGCGGAGGCCAATCCGCATCCTCGGCACCCAACTTACAAGCGTCCAACCCGCACACAGCTCCGCAAGCTAAGGCGACCAGCAATGCCGCCCCACCATCCGTTTCCATGTCTTCCGCGGTTCTCGATGAGCAAGCAGTAGAAGCGCCGAGCGCTGAGCCCCCTAGGATTTCCGTTGACCCGATGATGGCGGAGGGCGCTCCATCGCGCGGCAGCGGCGGCGTCAGCTTTTCGGAAATGACCGAACTGCCCCCGTTGAAGGAAGTCTACATAGCACCGCCTTCGCCTCCTCCGGCATTTCAGGAGGCGCCTTCGCCCGCACAGAATTTCAGATCGAGCGGTGAAGAGGAGAAGCCAAAGGTTCAGCCGCGGGAAGTGGCCGAAAAGGCAATCAAGGAAATAAAAAACGTTCCTCCGAGCCTGATGGTTTACTCCATTGCCGGTGCTGCGGTTTTGATTCTTATCATTGCGATTGCGCTGGTTCTTCACATCAACCACTTGAACAGTGACGACGACACTGGTCGTCCTGTGCCGCCGCAGCCAGCGGCACAATCGGTAGCGAGTCAGCCTGCTGCTCCGGCGCAAACGCAGCAAACCGCCGCCCCGCAGCCGGTTGCGCCAGAACAAACTCAGCCGGCCGACGTGGTTGAAACTCAACCGGCAGCTACACGCGCGGTCGCCGTTGCTTCTACTGCGCGGGGACGGAAGAATGCGAAAAAGAAAAACGTCGCTCCCGTCGCTGCGATTGTTGTTCCGGGGCAGATCGCCATTGATTCCACTCCTCAAGGTGCGCAGGTACAACTCGACGGAAAAACGGATCCCACCTGGATCACTCCTTTTACGCTATCCGGGCTGAATGCCGGCCAGCACACAGTGACCGTCAGCAAACCCGGCTACTCGAGTGATACGCGTACGGTCGCTGTGGCATCCGGCAACAAATCGTTTCTGGTGACTCATCTCACCCAGCTTATGGCGACGCTTTCCGTCACCAGCACACCGCCTGGCGCTAATGTCTACATCGATGGCAGAGATAGCGGCAAGCTGACTCCCGCGCAAGTTTCCGTGGACAAAGGTCAGCACGTAGTACTGGTGCGCAAGGCCGGCTTCATCGATGAGACTACGAGCGCACAGTTTGTCCTCGCCCAGACGGTAAGCTTTTCACCGACGCTACGGTCGCTCGGCAACGTGGATGACATTAAGACCGTGGGCAAAATGGGCAAGCTCTTCGGCGGCAAACAGGCGCAGGGCATGGGCACGATCAGCATCAAGACTCAGCCCAAGGGAGCCCAGATTGCCGTCAACAAGCATATGCTCGATAAAGGCTCCCCCGTCGATGTGATGCTCGATCCGGGCAACTACGTTGTCGATATAACCCTAACGGGCTACGCTTCGGTTCATAAAGTCATAAGCGTGGATAAAGGCGGGAAAGCTGTCATTGACGAAGTTCTGCAGCACGAGTAGCTGAACGATATTCGCGGCAACCCTGCACTCGAGGAAATCGAAAACCCTTGCTGGTCGGCCCGACTGGACGGACACGTCCCTCATTTGGTCGGCTTTTTAACAATTTTTTAACCTCACCGTAACATCCTTGCTCTAGCATCGCCAGGACTGCAACATCCCTCACCTTCCATTGGGAAAGGATAAAAAGATTATGCGCGAATTTCTGTCTGTATGCCTTGTCGCGGCCATGATTACCGGGCCAGTATGGACACCGGTAGCAAGTGCCGCCAACGTTAAAACAGCCACACCAATCAAACACATTGTGATCATTTTCGGAGAAAACCGATCCTTCGACCACTACTTCGGCACGTATCCCACTGCGCTGAACCCAAAGGGCGAGCCACAATTTCACCCGCTCTCGAACACACCAACCGTGAACGGCTTGAGCAACGCGCTCCTAAACAATAATCCCAATCTCAATCCGCTCAACGGCAGCGGAGCAGCCAATCCGTTTCGCTTTGATCGTTCACAGGCAAACACGCAAGACATGAGCCACGATTACACTCCTGAACAGTTGGCCTTCGACGGTGGCGCAATGGATTTGTTCCCCGCCAACACGGGAAGCGCGGGTCCTCCACCCAGTGCTCCTCCGGATGTTGTACTCACGACTGGTCAAGTAATGGGATACTTCGATGGCAACACGGTCACTGCGCTGTGGAACTATGCCCAGCACTACGCGATGAGCGATAACTCTTACAGCACCAACTTCGGTCCTTCCACGGTTGGTGCGATCAATCTGATTTCCGGCCAGACCAACGGCGTTGCGAAACACGCAGGTGGCACTGGCGAACTGGTGGCCGATGGGAACGGCGGGTTTTCAGTGATCGGTGATCCTGATCCATACGGCGATGTGTGCTCCGGTAGCGAACAGGTGCAGATGGCCGGAAAGAACATCGGCGACCTCCTCAACGCAGCCGGAATTACCTGGGGATGGTTCGGCGGAGGCTTCAACCTCAACACTGTGAATCCCGATGGCAGCACCGGGTGCAATCGCCAATCCACTTCGCCAATCGTCGGGACGCAAGGTGATTATGTTCCCCATCACACCCCGTTCCAGTACTATGCTTCAACCGCAAATCCCACGCATGCGCGCCCGAAGTCAGTCAAAACGATTGGTTTCTCGGGCGACCCTGCCAATCACGACTATGACGTTGACGATTTCTTTGCCGCAGTTCAGGCCGGTAACTTTCCGACGGTGAGCTTCCTCAAGGCAATCTCGATTCAAGATGCTCATCCCGGCAATTCAGATCCTTTGGACGAACAGGAGTTCGTGGTGAAGGTAGCAAACTTCCTGCAGGGCCAGCCGGAGTGGGCCAACACGGCGCTAGTTGTGCTCTATGACGATTCCGACGGATGGTACGATCACCAGCTCGGCCAGATCGTGAATGGGTCGAAGAGCCCAGCTGATGCTCTCACTGGTCCCGGAAGCTGCGGAAACGGCGCCACAGCGCTGCCCGGCCTCAATCCTGCTACCGCGCACGCACAGGGCCGGTGCGGATACGGTCCGCGGCAACCGCTGCTTGTTATTTCTCCGTGGGCAAAGCATAACTTCGTGGATCATTCGGCCACCGATCAAACCTCGGTGATTCGCTTCATCGAAGATAACTGGCTCAGCGGCCAACGCATCGGACATGGATCTTTTGATGGCATCGCTGATTCCATCAGCTCTATGTTCGATTTCCATCAGGTCGTGACTGACGATCTGTTCATTCTCAACCCAACTCCAGGTGAGCCCGTCAGCACTGGCTCACGCTATTAGCGCGCATCCCAGCGGGTGCGTTTGTCTCCAATCTAGATACGGAACGGCAAGGCATGCGGAGTGTTACTCCTGTGCCTTGCCGTTGTTGTATGCTTTCGCGAAAGGTCTGTGGTGATTACACGTCGAGATTTTCTGCAACGATCGAGCCTGCTGGCTACGACGCTGGTGGCTGGCAAGCGCAGGCTACTCAATGCGATGCCGCAATCGGTGGCTACCATGCCTCCGGCGCTGGATGTCAACACTCTTGCACAATTCGTCGATCCTCTTCCGATTCCTGAAATCGCGAAGTCTCATGGACTCCGCGCCAGCCCCGGTGATGTGAAGCTAAAGGTTCCGTTTTATCGAATCCAGGCGCAAGCCATTACCAGTAAAGTTCATCGAGACCTGCCAGCTACGAAGTTCTGGAGTTTCGGCTCTTCTACTCCGGGTCCAACATTCGAGACGCGCTCCGGTGAGCCCCTGCTGGCGGAATGGGTGAATGCTCTACCCAGCGAGCATTTCTTGCCGATGGACCGCACAATTCACGGCGCCGAAGCGGACAAACCTCCCGTCCGCACCGTGGTGCACTTGCATGGAGGGAAAACCGGACCAGAAAGCGATGGCTATCCAGAAGACTGGATCGTGCCCGGGAAATCCTCTCTTTACTACTACCCCAACCAGCAGGATCCCGCCATGCTCTGGTACCACGATCATGCCCTGGGGATCAACCGTCTGAATGTCTACGCAGGATTATTGGGAACGTTTTTCATTCGAGATAGCGTGGAGGATGCGCTTAATCTACCCAAAGGCAAATACGAATTGCCGCTCATCCTCTACGATCGGCTATTGACGCACGAGGGGCAACTGCTTTATCCGGTTTCGCCCGATCCGCGATCTCCTTGGGTTCCCGAGATATTTGGCAATGCCATTCTAGTGAATGGAAAATTGTTTCCCTATCTTGAGGTCGAGCCGAGAAAATACCGCTTCCGGGTGCTGAACGGTTCGAATGCCCGCTTCTACAATTTATCGTTCGTCGAGAGTGCGTCCGTCGAGAATGCGTCGGCCAATCATCATGAAGTGCCTTTTCACCAGATCGGGACCGATCAGGGATTGTTGTCCGCACCGGTTCCGCTTACCAACGTTGAAATCGCGCCGGCCGAACGGGCCGATCTGGTCATCGACTTCAGCCAGCATCGTGGCGGGCAAGTCGTGCTCAAGAGCGATGCTTTCGTTGTGATGCAATTCCGCGTCTCCTCACAAAAAGTGACCGACACAAGTTCGATGCCTTCGACCTTGCGTTCTGTGCCCAAAATTCCTGAATCGCAGGCGGTACAGACTCGCTTGTTGACGCTCAATGAATACGTGAACAAGGCGGGCAATCCGGTTATGTTGCTCTTGAATGCGGCCCACTGGAAGATGCCGATCACGGAAAAGCCGGTGCTGGGCTCGACTGAAATCTGGTCGTTGATTAATCCCACAAACGACTCTCACCCGATTCATCTGCATCTGGTGCGCTTCCAAATCCTCGACCGTCAGCCCTATGTGCCCTGGCTGTTCCAGACCAAGCGGGAATTACACTTTATCGGACCGCCGGAACCGCCCGCGGCAAATGAGGCAGGCTGGAAAGATACAGTGCAGGCGCACTCGAAAATGGTCACTCGGATTATTGTGCCGTTCGAAGGCTTCACCGGACGTTACGTGTGGCATTGCCACATTCTGGAGCACGAGGATAATGAAATGATGCGGCCTTACGAAGTAATCGCCGCCAGCTGAGCATTTTATTTCCGCTTGATTTTTCTCCTTCTGAGTTCCCGACCCAACCCGATCCAACCTGCTTTGCATCCTACGGAACTGTCTCCACCTCTCAGGCAGGCGAAAAACCGTTTACAATTGGTTACCAATTTCAAGCCCGAAATCTAAGTTTGATTTAGCGTCGTCGTCGCTAAACGAACCAATCGGTAGATTGAACCATAAGGATGGTGCCCGATGTCGTTGGTCAGAGCTTTGCTCCGCCGCATGCAGCGGAGTTGCGTTGCTCCTGTTTCTCTGTTGTGCGTGGCGCTGTGCTCTGTCGCGTTGTTTGCTCAAACGACGATTTCTACCGGCAGTATTCAGGGCTCGATCACAGACCCCTCGGGCGCCGTGGTGAGTGACGCAAAGATCTCCATCGTCAATAAGGCTACGGGACGCGTGATCAATGCCAAGTCTACGTCCGCGGGAGCGTATACCTCGGGCGCGTTGACCCCCGGCGATTACACATTGCGAGTTGAAGCTCACGGATTCAAAACCTCGGAGAGTCAAGTCACTGTGCAGGTGGGCGTGACCTCTTCAGGAAACATAAAACTGCAACTCGGCGAAGCCAGTCAGGTAGTCCAGGTGCAGGCCACTTCAGTTGCCGTAAACACGCAGCAGGCCACCGTGCAAGGTGTGCTCACCTCGCAGCAGATCGAGAACCTGCCTATCAACGGTCGTAATTTTCTCGACCTCGCACAACTGGAGCCGGGGGTGCAGATTCAGGACGGCGGAAACTTTGACCCCACCAAGAATGGCTTTTCTTCCATCTCATTCGGTGGCCGCTTCGGCCGTACCGCTCGCATCGAAGTGGACGGCCTCGACATTAGCGACGAAACTGTAGGCACGACCACGCAAAACGTGCCCGCCAGCGGCATTCAGGAATTCCAGATCCAGCAATCGTCGCTTGATCTCTCCACTGAACTCACATCCTCCGGTTCAGTGAACGTGACTACGAAATCGGGGACGAATAAGTACCATGGCGAGGGCTATTACGCATTCCGCGATCAGACTTTCGATGCCAACCTGCCTGGCGGAAGCGACAATTATTTCCAGCGCAATCAATACGGCGGCAACTTCGGCGGACCAATTCTGAAGGACAAGCTGTTTTTCTTTCTGGATGTAGAACGTACCCAACAGGCATTAATCAATCCAGTCCTTCCAAGTGGTCCTTTTACCGGGCTCGCCGGCAATTACGATTCACCCTTCCGCGAAGTGGAAGGTCTGGGACGCGTTGACTGGCAGATCAACAATAACTACAAGTTTTTCTATCGCTTTTCCTACGACCAGGATCGAGACGTTTCTGCCATCCTTCCGAACTCCTTTCAGCCCTTCGCCAACGTCAATCACACGCCGGTACATGCTCTGGGATTGGACTTCAACACTGGTCCTTACACCCATAGCATTCGCTTCGGCTACATCAAATTTCGCAATGCGATCGTGGATGCAACCGCCGGAACCAGTATTTATAATCCGCTTCCAGGAATTGAATTAGCCATCGGCGGTGATCCCGACTGTCTTACTGCGGGTGAGGATTTCTTCTGTTCCGGCCCCAGCTTTCTGGCGCCGCAACAGACCTACCAATCCGACCATCAGATCAAATATGACGGCAGCCGTGCGCTGGGAGCGCACATTCTTCGTTATGGTGCTGGATTCAATCACATTTTCGGCGGCGGCTTCGCCAGCTTTCTGTCGCTGGCGCCGGCCGTCGGGGCAGGAATATCGGATTGCAACGCAACTTGCCTTGCTCTCCCCGGCGGCGCAAGTAACCCGCTGAATTACCCCGCGAACAACGTGGCTTTGGGTAACGGACAGGGCTATGACTCCGAAATACCAGCTTTCGGATTCCCTGCGGGGGGCAGCGGCCCGGACAATCGTATCTCGTTCTATTTCGGCGACGCCTGGAAAATAAAACCTAACTTTACTTTGACATACGGTTTGCGCTACGTACGGGATTCCGGACGCACGGACAGCGACCTGGGACCAATTTCACCTTTGTATCAGTTCGACAACCAGTATTACGCGGGGCTCGGCAATCGAGTGCATCAGCCAAACCTCAACTTTGCTCCACAGATAGGTCTGGCCTGGGATCCCTCCGGCAAGGGAAAGACGGTGCTTCGCGCCGGCGTGGGCCTTTTTTATGAGAACTCGATCTGGAACAATATCGAATTCGACCGTCCCGCGCGTTTGCCGCAGGGATTGTTCCTGGCAAATCCGACGGTTTGTTCCAACGGCAGCCCGGCCACGCTTTCTATGCCAAACGGCGGCTCGGTTACGCCGACGTTTTGCGGACAGCCGATTGGAAGCGTCGCGAGTCAGATTTCCGCGCTTCAATCGCAGTATCAAGCGTCCACTGTGGCAGCCGGACCGGCCAGCAATCCCTCATTTATCGGCAACGCGTTGGCGGACGGACTTGACGCCACCGGTACGGATCTGTTGGCTCCGAATTACGTCAGCCCGCGCTCAGTACAAATGAATGTTGGTCTCCAGCATGAAATCCGGCCGGGGATGGTGCTTACCGTCGATTATCTTCGCAACATTGAGACTCACACGCTGCTCGCGATTGATACGAATCACGTCGGCGACGCGCGTTTCTTCAACCTGGCAAATGCGATGGCTGCGATCTCCGCCACAAACGCGCAGTTCCCGGGTTGCCCCGCCAAATCGGATCCGGCCTCGATTAACTGTGCGATTCGCGAAGGCGCAACGATCAGCAGTTACGCCTCTAACGGACTTGATTCCGGTTACTCGTTCTGTGGCGGAGGCCCGTGTCCGACCGCGGCATTTCCCGGCATTAATGAAAATCTGGGCGCCAACCAGATGCTGTTTCCCATCGGTTACGCGAAGAACACTGCGTTGCAGGTGTCGTTGAAGCAGCATCTGGAACATCCCTTTAATGCCGTGACGAACTTTGATTTGCAGGCGTCTTATCAATTGCAGCGCTATATCGCGCCGGTGGCCGACAATGATTTCGTTAATATCGCCACCGACTTCAATAATCCCCAAAGCTTCATCGGCCCGAATGGGCTTGACCGTGAGCATCAGATATCGTTTGGCGGGACTATGGACCTGCCGGCTCACTTTCGTCTGGGCATGATCGGGCATTTTTACAGCCCTCTGCCCGTAACTCTTACATTGAACCCGACGGGAAATGCCGGCGGTATTTTCGTTACCGATTTTACGGGCGATGGTACCGGAGACGGTAGCTTCGCTTCCAATGGTGGCACGGGCGATGTGCTTCCCGGTACCAACATCGGTTCGTTTGAGCACGGCGTCGGCCGCTATAGCATCAACAGTTTTATTAACAACTACAATCATAATTTCGCGGGGCAGCCCACCCCTGCCGGCCAGACGCTGATCAACAGCGGGCTCTTCAGTTTGGGTCAGTTAACATCCTTGGGCGGAGTGCAGCAAGTGGTACCGGCCGCCCCCAATGACCAAGTAGGAATGGGCTGGTTGCGCGCCTTCGATGTGAGCTTGAACTGGATCTATAAATTCAAAGAGAGCTTTGAAGTACAGCCGGGCGTTTCTTTCTTCAATGTATTCAACTTGTCGAATTTTGACGGCCCGGGGAACCCGCTGAGTGGCACCCTGAGCGGAGAACTGGGAACGCTCAACGGAACCTCTGGAGGACAGCCAAGCAGCAACCGTCTGGGACTCGGTTCCGGCGTTTTTGCGTTAGGTTCTCCGCGCGTGATCGAGTTCTCGTTAAAGCTGAGTTTTTGATCGCGGAAGCGCTGGCAGCTATCGTGGAAGCTTAAAGTTCACCGTTACCTGAGTCTGAATTTCGACGGGAACGCCATCAAGCAGATAGGGTTTGTATTTCCACTGTTTTACTGCATCGGTAGCCGCGCGGGCCAGATTCGGGTCTCCACTGAGAACCTTCACTGCCGAAATGTCGCCCTTCTTGGAGATCGTTGCCATTAGCTGAACAGAACCTTCAATCCCCATGCGCAAAGCGTTTGCAGGATAAGAAGGCGGTGTCTTTTTGATCGCCAGTCCTTGCGATACTCCCTGCGAGACGTTCAGCGTCTGCAGCACGGGGGCTGGTGAGCTGTTCGGATTTCCCAGAAGATTCGGCAGAGTTCCGCCACTGGTCGAGGCGATCGCATTGATACTTGGAACGGGAGCTTCGGTTAGCGATGATTTTCCCGACGTAGAGACCGCAGTGTTCGTCTTGACTACAATCGGCTGCGGAGCCGTCGTCGCGGGTGCCTTATTCTCCGCTACGATGGCCACCGCAGATTTGGACGGCTCCACTGCACTGGCTTTGTGATCTTTTGCATTGCTCGCATCAGGATTGAGTTGTGCCGTCGCGGACGGTTTCACCGATGCGGATGAACGTATCGCAGTCGGAGACGCCGGAATCGCCGAAGATGCAACCGAGGGATCGGATGCCGGTGCGATCGAAGGCGTACTTGGCGTAACTTGTGAAACGGCAGGGGGCGCTGGCTTCGCGGAGACTTGTCCGGAGATATTTGCAGTTCCGTTGGGATGAGATAACTGCGTCCACCCCACATATACTGCCGCGGCAATGAGTACAATCGCAGCCAGTGCCAGCAAGGCTTTCTTGCTTCCGCCCCCGGCAGATTTTGTACTGCTTTCGACCGCCCCACCGAATGTGAATGAAGGAGCAGAGGAAACGGCCTCCGAGGACGAGGAACTCTCTACGAGCGCGCTGGCTTTGCCAGTTGATGCATCCACTTCCGGCTCAAGTGTCGAAGGCTTCTCAGGCGAAGCAATGCTGGCCACTTCCCGGGCCGGTGCCGCTGCGCTTGCCGCGCCTGCGGAAGACACAGGCGACGCTCCATTTATGGATAGCGGACTTTCCTTCTTGGCGGATGGAACTTTTGGCTTTGCTTCAGAAGCTGCAATCGAAGCGATACTCGGCGATTTCGTTTGCTGGGGTACAGCGCCAACAGATTCTTTCGATTCTCCCGACGGAGCGATCACACTGGAAGCGCTTGCGGCGAAGCTCGGCTCCGGAGTTGCTTTTTGCGCGCTGGTCGCGGGAACCGGATTGACGATTGATGCTGCGCGCGGAACAGCGGGACTTGGAACCAGGGTTGGCTTTGCCGATGCAGGCGCGGAATTTGCGGGTTTAGGAGTTGCAATTGTTGCCGACGGCTTGGCGCCCTCGTTCTTGCGCAACAGACCACGTGCAACTCGTAGCGTACCTTTGGCCTGCTCCACATTAATGGGCTTGGTGAGGACCAGGTTTGCGCCGATCCGGAAGGCTTTTGCCACCCCCGCCTGTCCTTCGACTACCGCTACAGCCAAAGCCGATTGGTTGTTCGGCGAATTGCGCGCGCTTTTGAAGAGCAACGTGGCATTCTGCTCGTTGTCGCAATCAACCACGACTGCGTCGAAGTGCTCACCCATCAATTTCTTGACTGCGGCGAAGGGTTCAGTACAGGGAACTACTTCGAAGTCCAACTCGCTGAGAACCTGCGTCACGGTGCGAGCTGTTTTTTCGTCGGGACAGAAGAGAAGTGCTTGGTAACCCATATTGACTTCATCGTAGGTACACCCGTAAGCCGCGGCAAGTTACGGTGGTAATTGCGTTTGGGCGGCATTATGCTTGCCAGACGCGGGTTTTAGGCCTTGTACCTCAAGACTGTTTCCCGCATACAATTACGCTGTCATGCGCATCCCGCTCTGGACAAAATTACTCTGGACTGCTTGCGTGATCGCATGGGTGCCTTTGTATTGGCGCCAGTATGGTTCGCAGAATTTTCTTTTTTTTTGCGATCTTGGCAATCTGTTTATTGCCGCCGCTCTTTGGCTGGAAAGTGCATTGATATTTTCTTGGCAGGCAACCGGGCTTCTGTTCTTTCAGATTCTATTCACTGTCGATCTTACAGTCGCTTTCGTAAGCGGACGGCATTTGATCGGCGGCACGGAATATATGTTCGATCCTCAGATTTCTTTGCCGATTCGATTGCTGAGTCTGTTTCATGTAGTAACACCGCCGTTATTACTGTGGGCTATCCATCGTGTCGGCTATGACCCGAGAGGCTGGAAATATCAGACCCTCACTGCCTGGATCGTTGTTCCGATCAACTACTTGTGGCGTCCGCAGTACGACGTAAACTGGGCCCGCGGTCTCTTCTTTCGTGAACAACATGCGGTGCCAGGTTCCGTATATCTTGTTGCATATCTGATTGTCGTTCCCGCGGTGATCTACTACCCGACGCATCGTTTGCTTCTTTTGTGCTTCGCCGGAAAACGAGAATCGTAAAATCTAGTCTTGACTCTTGGTATTCTTTTTACCGTCTTGCGTGCGGTCGTGCAACGCCGAATCTAATTGCGCGCGGTTTGTTTCTGAAAAGGAAGATGCCTTGCTCTCATTTTCTTTCTTCTGTTTTGGCGAGGCTGGGTCGGGGCCGAGATACAGCGTCTGCGAGGAGGAAGCGAGGCTGGCTCCGCTGTCTTCCACCAGGTTCATGATGTTCAACAGCAGTTCCTCACGCACCGCTGCGAATTCGTTGTAATCCCTGGTCATCACGTAACAGAAGAGCTCGACGTTGAGGGCGCTTGACGTCAACTCAGTGAGCCGGACGCGCATTGTTCTTGTTTCAATCTTCGGATGTTCGCTCAGGACTCGCCGTATTTCCGAGAGCACGGCGCGGAGATGGTCCTGCGAGGTATCCGTGTGCAAGCCGAGAACAGTTTTAAAAAGGATTTTGTCACGCCGGCTGAGATTCTCGACGTTGATCGTCGCCACTGTTCCATTGGGGATGGCCAGCAGCGTTCTCTCGTCAGTGCGCACGCGAGTAGAACGCAAGCCGATATCCTCGACGGTTCCAGTGCGATCGCCGAATTTGCAAACGTCCCCTACGCGAATTACTTCGTCACCTAAGACGGAAACGCCGCCGAAAAGATTCGCGATTGTTTGCTGGGCGCCGAAGCCGACCGCGAGGGTTCCAATGCCCAACCCTGCGAGCGCGGTGTTCAAGTTAAACCCCAACACCCCGAAGATAAGAAATACCGCCATCAAAAAGATGAAGGCTTTTACCAGGCGTTCGCCGAGCAGCATGAGCGAGCCTGTACCGCCGTGGCCGCGCGCAAGCGCCCGGTTCCTCACTCCGCGCAGAAACCATCGCACGACTCGCCAGAGGATCCAGTTGGTGCTGATGATCAGAGCCACTGCTGTAACTTGCGAGTAGTAGTGACGTTGCAGTAAGGGTATGTCCAGGTAGGTGGCGAGAATCCTGTGGATCAGAGTGCCGGCAAGCAACCAGGCCGGGCCGGAAACTGACCTCGATTCCAATTCGGCGTGCCCGTGTCTGCGGGCCCACCATCGAACAGGAATTCGCAGAACCACCAACAAAATCCATGCGATAGCCGCGGCGATGGGAATCAGGAGGATCAACGCAAACCATTGCCACAAGGGCATGCCCGCCAACTGATGCTTCACTACCCACTTCGGCAGTCGCGTTTCCACTTGCCGCGCTTCGACCTGGTCGTAGAGTTCCGGAACTTTGGCCAGGGTGTCGGAAGCGATCAGCCAGATTTTCCCCGCGTTCGGATCGGAGACGCGAACCAGTTCCAATTCTGCCTCCACGTCGCCGGACGCCATGGTTCCCAGCTTCTGCCGGTCTGGCGAAACGCCTTCCTGTGGCGAGCCTTCGGGATATCTGCTCGGTTTCAGGTTGCCGGCGAAGGCCGCGTTCATTGCAGCCTGGAGTTTCTGTGCGAGCGCCTCGCCTTCAGCCTGGCGCCGCGCCGGACTCATTTGCAAATATTGAGCTGCAATGGAGTAGCTTCCTGATTGCGCCGCTTCCAGAAATCCGAAGATGGTGCCGTAGGGTGTTTCACGACCCAGCGCATCGGTTTGCGTTTTGGAGGTGCTTGCTGGTTTCGATTGCAGCAATTGACCGAGCGCACCCTGCGCCAATAGAGGGAGGCTGAAGCTGAGAATTAAAGCCAGAAAAACAATTCGTTTTGAAAAGGTGGACATGAGTGCATTCCGCCACCGCTGCATGAGCCTGCCGAGGGTTACCACGTGTGCCGGTCGCGCAACGAGATTTTATTGTAGCGGAAGCGGTCGGATGGGAGCGCCTGATCGCGCCGTAGAAAACGCAGTCAGTCGCGTTTCGGTCTATATACGTGCGTGCTCGTGCCGAAAAAAACCTCCGCGGATTCCATCACCGTCTCCGAAAGCGTGGGATGCGGATGAATGGTCATCGCCACATCGCTGGCCAGTGCCGCCATTTCGACGGCAAGTACTCCCTCGGCAATCAATTCTCCGGCGCCGGCGCCAACAATGCCAACGCCGAGGATGCGCTCTGTATGCGGATCAATGATCAGCTTTGTCATTCCTTCCGGTCGATCGAGAGTGACAGCCCGTCCGGACGCCCCCCAGGGAAACTTGGCGACTTTGATTTCCTGAGTTTCTTTTTTCGCCTGAGTTTCGCTGAGACCGCACCAGGCTACTTCCGGATCGGTGAAGACGACTGCGGGAATGGCGGCAGGTTCGAAGGCGACCTTGTGTCCGGCGATGGCTTCGGCAGCGACTCTTCCTTCGTGCGAAGCCTTGTGCGCCAGCATGGGCTCGCCAACCACGTCGCCAATGGCGTAAATCGAAGGATCCGCGGTTTGCAATTGTTTGTTTACCTCGATGAATCCGCGCGAGTTCACGTGAACTTGAGTTTTTTCGAGTCCGGGGACTTCCGAGTTCGGCTTACGGCCTACGGAGACTAGCACGCGATCGAATGTTTTTTCCCGATCCTCGTCCTTAACGGAAGCGCCTTCGAAGGTGGCGCGGATTCCGGGGCCATCTTCTTTGAGCGAAGCAACGGTCGTGTTGAGCAGAATCTTTTCGAACATCTTCTCCAGGCGCTTGTGCAATGGCAGAACCAGATCGCGGTCCGCACCTGGCAGCAGACCGGGCAGCATCTCAACGACGGTAACGCGCGTTCCGAGGGCGGCGTAGACTGAGCCGAGTTCGAGGCCGATGTATCCGCCGCCAACCACTAGAAGACTGCCCGGGATGTCCTCGAGATTCAGGGCGGAGGTGGAATCCATCATACGAGGGGAATCCAGTTTGAGCGCTGGAATGATGGCTGGCCGAGAGCCGGTTGCGATGATAACTCGATCAAAACTGAGAACGGCTTCGGTGGAATCCGTCTTGCTGATCCGCAGCGTCGTGGAATTCTCAAACGCCGCGCGCCCCTGAATATATTCCACATGGCGTTGCTTGGAAAGCTGCCCCAGTCCTCCGGTAAGTTTGTTGACCACGCTTTCTTTCCATGTACGCAGGCGCGGCAGGTCGATCTTGGGAGCGGCGAATTCGATCCCCCAGTTTTTCGACTGCTGAGATTCTTCAATCAGCTTGGCGACGTGCAGCAGAGACTTGGAAGGAATGCAGCCGCGATATAGACATACCCCGCCGGGGTTCACCTCGGGATCAATGAGCGTAACTTGCATGCCGAGATCTGCGGCCAGGAATGCGGCTGCGTAACCACCCGGACCCGCACCGACAACGGCGAGACGCGACTTCGTACTTTCCTCTGGATGAGCTTCAAGAGATTTGTTCAGCGGTTCGTTCATGAAGTGGTTTTTTGATCCGTCTGCGTCGTCGCTAGCCTTGAACGGAGAGCAAAAACGGCTGCTCGAAAGCCTCCGCAATCCAACGCAGAAAACGCGCGGCGTCCGCACCATCGATCAGGCGATGATCGTAAGAGAGCGAGAGCGGCAAAATCAGACGCGGCTCGAATTTTCCGCCAATCCATTCCGGCTCCATGCGCGAACGGGAAAGCCCGAGAATGGCGACTTCGGGATGATTCACGATTGGCGTAAACGCAGTGCCTCCGATGCCGCCGAGGTTGGTGATGGTGAAAGTACCACCCTCCATGTCCGCGACGGTGATTTTCTTCTCTCTCGCTTTCTGCGATAGCTGTGACAACTCGACCGCCAGCTCAACAATATTTTTCTTATCGACATCGCGAATCACCGGGACCAGCAAGCCGCGATCCGTATCCGCCGCTACCCCAATGCTGATGTACTGCTTGTAGATGATTTCTTCCTTCTCCATATCAATGGTGGCATTGAATTGGGGGAAAACTTTCAGCGCGGCGGCGCAGACTTTCAGAGCGATCGCAGTCACCGTCATCTTGCCGCCGGCTTGTTCCGCCTTGGGAGCAAAGCGGGCGCGCAATTGTTCCAGTTCGGTGATGTCCGCGCGGTCATGCTGGGTGACGTGCGGAATCGTGTTCCAGGATTCCGCCAGATGCTCGGCTGTTTTACGGCGCACTCCGCGCATCGAGACGCGTTCTATCTTGCCCCATTTCGAAAAGTCCGGCAGTTTGGGCGCGATGAAATGTCCTGCACGAGCCGGGGCTTGCGCTGCGGTGGATAGCGCCGCGAGCGCGGCCTTGGCGTGGGCCTTCACATCATCTTCGCTAATGCGGCCGCCGGGGCCCGTGCCCTTGACTTCATAAATGTCGACACCCAGTTCGCGAGCGAGCCGGCGAGTGTGCGGAGCGGCCGGGACGGGTTCGCGATGTTCAGTTCCGGCGACCTTGCCCAACTGCAAAGGCATCGAAAAAGCCGCGGGACGCGGCGGCGGCTGATCGGGCGGCAAAGCTTGTTCTTCGGTCTTACCTTCAGCACGGATTGCAGCCTGAAATGCCAGGCGGGCGCCATGCTGTCCCGAGACGTGCTCCACAGGGCCTCGCGTGGGACGAACCGCAGCAGCCTGCGAGGCGGGCGCTCCCTCTAAAGTGAAAATCAGCTGCCCCACCTTAATCTCTTCGCCTTCTTTGACTTTGACTTCTTTGACAACGCCGCTGACCGATGAGGGAACTTCGACGACCGCTTTGTCAGTTTCGAGTTCCATCACTGGCTGGCCTTCGGAAACTTTGGCTCCAGGTGCAATCATCAAGCGCACAAGGTCGCCCTGCGAGATGTTCTCGCCCAATTCCTGCAGACGAAACTCGCTGGCGGCAGGAGCATCGGTAGAACGCTTTCGCTCTACTGCATGAGGTTCCTTCGCGCCCTTTTCGGCCTTTTCGGATTTCACTGGTTGCGCCTCTTCAGCGCGCTTCTTCGGCAGATCTTTCTCCCGCTGAGTTTCAGTAGCTGCCGCAGACGTTCCGTTGCCGTCGGTGGTAAAAACCACCTGGCCTACCTTAATCTTTTCGCCCTCTTTGACCAGGATCTCTTTCACAGTGCCGCTTACCGACGAGGGCACTTCCACTACCGCCTTATCAGTTTCGAGTTCCATGACAGCCTGGCCCTCGCTTACAGCCGCGCCGGGCGCAATCATCAGGCGCACCAGGTCGCCCTGTTCAATATTTTCACCGAGTGCCGGAAGTTTGAATTCGATCACTGATTAGATTCCTTAGCTACGAGCATCTGCGCAATGAAGTTCAGCTGATGGCCGGGTTTAACTTTTCCTGATTAATTCCGAGCTCACGAATCGCTTTCTTCATGACGTCAACTCCGATTTTCTTTTCCCGCACCAGCGCGCCCAGCGTGGCCAATACAATATGTTTGGCGTCCACTTCGAAAAAGTCGCGCAACGCAGCCCGGGCTTCACTACGACCAAAACCGTCAGTCCCCAGCGAAACAAGTTGTCCCGGAACCCACTTTGCCAGAGATTCTGGTAGCACCTTCATATAATCAGATGCGGCGATGAAAGGTCCGGGCGCATCTTTCAGAGTCTGGGTGACGAATGGGACTTTTGCCGAGTCACCGGGATGCAGCATGTTCCAGCGTTCGCAGTCGTTAGCGTCGCGATAGAGTTCTTTATAACTCGTTACACTCCACACATCCGCGGCAACGCCATATTTTTCCTGAAGGATTGTCTGAGCCTGCAACACCTCATACATGATGGTTCCGCTGCCCAGCAGTTGAGCCCGCAACTTGGCCCCAGGCGCTTCCGCGGATTTAAAACGGTACAACCCGCGCAGCACGCCCTCGCGGACATCGCCTTCTTTCGGCATCTCCGGCATCGGCAAAGGCTCGTTGGTTACGGTGAGGTAATAGAAAATCGATTCCTGATCCACGTACATGCGCTTGATGCCATCCTGAATGATAATGGCAATTTCATACGCGAACGCGGGATCGTAAGCTAATAGATTTGGAACTGGCAAAGCGAGAACGTGACTGTGGCCATCCTGATGCTGCAGGCCCTCACCGGCCAGCGTGGTGCGTCCGGCGGTGCCGCCGACGAGAAAGCCGCGGCAGCGCATATCGGCGGCAGCCCAGATCAGATCGCCGATACGCTGGAACCCGAACATCGAGTAATAAATAAAGAAGGGAATCGTGTTGATACCATGATTCGCGTAAGCCGTGCCCGCGGCGATGAATGAGCACATCGAACCGGCTTCGGTAATTCCTTCCTCCAGGATCTGCCCATTCTTCGCTTCCTTGTAATAAAGTAGCGTGTCCATATCCACGGGTTCATAGAGTTGACCGACGCTCGAATAGATTCCGACCTGGCGGAATAATGCCTCCATGCCAAAAGTGCGGGCTTCGTCAGGAATAATAGGCACAATAAGCTTGCCCAGTTCAGGATCGCGCAGCAGCTTTGCCAAAAGCCGCACGAAAACCATGGTGGTCGACGCATCCCGGCCATCCGTGCCTTTGTAGAATTCCTCGAAGTAGGACTCGGAAACCGGCTTTAGTGGAGTGGCGCGCACGGTGCGGTTCGGCATGTATCCGCCGAGCTGCTGTCGCCGCGCCTGCATATACTTGATTTCCGCGCTGTCGTCCGAGGGGCGGTAGAACGGCGCGTTGTGCAATTCGTCATCAGGAATTGGAATTCCGAAACGCGAACGGAACAACTCCAGCTCTTCCTCATTCAGCTTCTTCTGCTGGTGGGTGATGTTTTTGCCTTCGCCCGCTTCACCTAGGCCGTAGCCTTTAATTGTTTTGGCGAGAATGATTGTGGGAGAACCTTTATGGTCTACGGCGGCGCGATAGGCGGCATGGACCTTGATGGGATCGTGTCCGCCGAGGCGCATGCGCGCCAGTTGCTCATCCGAAAGATGCTCGACCATTTTCAGCAAGCGCGGGTCAGTGCCGAACAGGTTCTGGCGGAAGTACGCTCCGCTCTCCACAAAATATTTCTGGTACTGGCCGTCGCTGATTTCCCCCAGCCGCCGCACCAGCAGGCCGTCGCGGTCGTTGCGAATCAGACTGTCCCAGTCGGAACCCCAGATGCATTTGATAACGTTCCATCCCGCTCCGCGGAAGATGGCCTCGAGTTCCTGAATAATTTTCCCGTTGCCGCGCACCGGCCCATCGAGCCGCTGCAGGTTGCAGTTCACTACAAAGATCAGGTTATCCAGATTTTCGCGCGATGCCAGGGTGATGGATCCCAGAGATTCCGGTTCGTCCATTTCTCCGTCGCCCAGGAAGGCCCATACTTTTCCACCCGTTGATTGCTTGAGGCCGCGATTTTCCAAATAGCGAATAAAACGCGCATGATAGATCGCTTGGATCGGTCCCAGGCCCATCGAAACGGTGGGGAACTCCCAGAAATTCGGCATAAGCCAAGGATGGGGATAGGAGCTCAGCCCACCGCCCGGCTTTAATTCCCGGCGAAAATTTTCCAGCTTCTCTGTGGGGATGCGGCCTTCGAGATAGGCGCGGGCGTAAATTCCTGGCGCTGCGTGACCTTGAAAATAAACGAAGTCACGATCGCCACTCTGGGTTTGCGCTTGGAAAAAATGATTGAAAGCCACTTCGTAAAGAGTGGCCGCCGAAGCAAAAGTAGAGATGTGTCCGCCGATTCCTTCTTGAATTTTATTGGCCCGCACCACCATGGCCAGCGCGTTCCAACGCACCAGGCTCTTGATGCGGCGTTCCATCTCCTGGCTTCCCGGAAAAGGCGCCTGCTGCGGAACCGGGATCGTGTTCTGGTAAGGAGTGGTGGCCGAGAAGGGAAGATTCACTCCCGCGGCGCGGCGCGCGTGCAAGGCCAATTGCTGAATCAGGCGTCCTGCGCGTACCGGACCACCCTTCGACAGAACGTAATCGAGCGAGTCAACCCACTCGCGCGTTTCCAATACCTCTTGACCGTCAGTTTCCGTCTGAGCCACGTCTAATGTCTCCGTCTGATTGTTCCGAATACTCCATAATATTCAATTATGAGGAAACTTGCTTGGCGAGAGGTAGATATCCAAACGATTTACAATGCTGAACGTCCGTGCACAGCAATTTAATCATTCATCCATTTCACGAGAGACTCTGCGTCGAGGGCCGAAATGTTGAGAATCGTGCTGCTCGTCTTGATGGTTGTGGTTGTTATATTCGTGGCTCCGCGGCTTTTCTCGGGTGCTCGCGCCACTCCTCCCAGGCCGGGTGACGTTGCACCTGAGTTTACTTTGCCGTCACAAGAGAGTGCAGCCGTAAGCTTGAAGGATTTTCGTGGAAAGTGGGTGGTCCTGTATTTTTATCCGAAAGATCAGACTCCTGGCTGTACGCGCGAAGCTCACAACTTCCAGATTGATCAGCCGCAGTACGATCAGCGCCACTCCGTGATTCTTGGCGTAAGTGTAGACAGTGTCAACTCGCACAAGAAGTTCTGCGCCAAAGAAGGTTTGAATTTCAAGCTGTTGGCAGACGGCGACGGTAGAGTGAGCAAGGCGTATGGTTCGCTCACCGATCTGGGATTTGTAAAATTTGCCGCGCGGCACACCTTCCTGATTGATCCTGACGGTAAAGTCGCGAAAACTTACACCAGTGTCGATCCTGGGCGGCACAGCGAAGAAATTCTGGCTGCGCTCGATCAATTGCAAAAGCAGTAGTTGCACGGGGCGTAGTTGCTCGTCGCTAAGAGGAAAAGCCGGCGCAAGCCTCGAAGCACGCCGCACCTTTCGTTCATCATCGCGGAGTAGACTACTGAAATGGCAACAGCGGCGCGGGATGCAGAACCAAGCATTTCTCAGGATCGAAAGCACTACCGCTTTCCCCCCGGCTTCCAGCGTAATCTTTTATGGTTTGCGTTTCGCAAGTTTCGTCCCGCAAATCCGATCATCCTCTTTCAACATCTGGCTAGAACCTACGGGGATATCGCACATTACAAGATCGGACCTCATCACATCGTTTTTCTGAATCATCCTGATTACATCCGCGAAGTGCTAGTGGCGCAGAACGATAACTTCATCAAGGAACGCACCGTACAACGCACCAAAATGCTGCTCGGCGAAGGCATGATTACCGCTGAGGGCGCCGTACACCGCGCGCAGCGGCTGGCGGCTCAGCCTGCATTCCACCGGCAACGTATCGGCGAATACGGCGATGTCATCGTGGAAGAGGCGGCACATATTCGCGATTCATGGCGGGCTGGCGAACGCCGCGATATCGCCGTTGACATGATGCACCTCACGCTTAAGGTGGTGGCCCGCACCCTGTTTGCGACGGATTTGCGCGACGAAGTCTACGAGCTGGCTGCGGCCATTAATCGCATCATGGGTCTCTACAATTTCCTGGTCATGCTGCCCGCCGCCGAATGGCTGGTGCACCTGCGTCCACCGGGGCTGGCTGCGTTTGTTCGCGCGCGCAAACGCATCGATGCCGTGGTCTACCGGATGATCGATGCCCACCAGCGCATCAGCCGCGATCGCGGAAGCCTGCTTGATCTCATGCTGGCCGCCTCTCCTGCAAACGACGAAGCCTCGCGGCAAGCGTTGCGGGATCAGGCCATCACCATCTTTCTTGCCGGCTATGAGACCGTCGCCAATGCGCTGTCCTGGACCTGGTATCTACTCTCCGAGAATCCCGACTGCGAGGCTAAGTTTCATGACGAGGTGGATGGTGTTCTTGAAGGCCGGCTGCCCAGGTTCGAGGATGCTTCTCGTCTGCAGTACACCGAAAGTGTAATGGCCGAGTCGCTGCGGCTTTTTCCTCCAGCGTGGGCCATGGGCCGTTACGCGCGCAATGACTTCACCCTGGGCGAATATTTTCTTCCCGCACGCACCACCGTACTGATCAGCCAATTCATTACCCAGCGCGATCCGCGGTACTTTTCCGATCCTCTGCGCTTCGATCCCGATCGATTCTCTGCGGCGGGAAAAATGCGGCGCGCCAAATTTACTTATTTCCCGTTCGGCGCGGGTTCGCGACAATGTATCGGAGAGTCGTTTGCATGGATGGAAGGGGTTCTGATTCTCGCGGCGCTGGCGCAAAAATGGAAACTGCGCTTGGCCCCTGGCCATCGGGTTGAGCCGCAGCCGCTCATCACGCTTCGTCCTAAATATGGAATGCTGATGCAAGTCGAGCCGCGTTAAGACGAGCGATCGCGGCGGGTTCAGGCAAGGCGCTATATCAATACTTCACTTTGCCCGCAAGATTCGGATAGTCCGTTCGCTCGGCTCCTCATAAGCTGTTTTTACTATGACTTCGACTAACTTGACTATCGCTTGTACCAGTCTCAGTGGCATACTCGCTGAGAACACTGAGCGCCAAGTGGGAATTGCGCAGCGCAACTCGAAGAAGACGGATAATCGACATTCAGGCGACGAGGCGTCCTGGGAGGCCGTGATCGGGCGCGACCCAAAGTTCGATGGAAAGTTTGTCTTCGCAGTCGCCACAACGGGCGTCTACTGCCGGCCATCGTGTGCCGCGCGTCGGCCGCGGCGCGAGAATGTGACATTTTTTTCGCGTCCAGAGCTGGCGGAGAAAGCCGGCTTTCGCGCGTGCCTACGCTGCCGCCCGAGATCGTTCAGCGGCAATCCGCAATCCGATGTTGCTAAAGAAATTTGCCGCTATATCGAGCAGCATCTTGATGAGCTGATCACGCTCGAACGCCTGGGCAAGGCATTTCGCCTAAGCCCCTTTCACCTGCAGCGGCGTTTCAAGGCGGCGCTCGGAATCACTCCGCGCGAATACGCAGATTCCTGCCGGATGCGCCAGCTCAAACGCAATCTGCAATCCGGCGACAACGTGACCCGCGCCATGTATGACGCGGGCTATGGCTCCAGCAGCCGCCTTTACGAAAAGACCGCCTCGCAGCTTGGCATGACGCCTGACAAGTATCGCCGCGGCGCAATCGCTGCCACGATTCGTTATGCCTGCGCCGACTCCCCGCTCGGACGGATGTTGATTGCGGCCACTGACCGCGGCGTCTGCTCGATCCAGTTCGCGCGCTCCGATGGTGAGTTGATCGAGGGCTTGAAGCGCGAGTTCCCCTTCGCCGTGCGTAAGCCGGATGAAGGCGGATTGCAAATGTGGATCGGCGCCTTACTTTCGAAAATGACGGGCAGGGAATTGGATGCCGCGCTGCCCTTGGATATTCGCGCCACCGCATTTCAGCGGCGGGTCTGGACTTATCTGCAGTCGATTCCGTTCGGCACGACGCGATCTTACAGTCAAGTGGCGAAAGCGATTGGCCAACCCAGCGCCAGCCGAGCCGTGGCCAGCGCCTGTGCCACGAATCCGGTTGCAGTGGCGATTCCGTGTCACCGCGTAGTTCGCGAGGACGGCAACATCAGCGGCTATCGCTGGGGCATAGATCGCAAAAAGGCTCTGCTTGATTTGGAACAATCCGCCGTCGCGGAGGGATAGGCTACTACGTCTCTAAGGCGCCTATGCGACACCAGTTCGGTTTCGAACCATTGCCCAGTTCACCAGCGCCAGAGCGATGGTTGCAATCACAATCAAGGACTGTCCGAAATCCACGCGGGTGACAAGAATGATGCAAAGAAGTACGCCCAGCGCGGCGAAGAAATTTCCCGCCGGCAGTTTGAACCTCGCGCCTTCCGGCTGCCGGCGCCGCAGTACAGGTAACGCCGCACAGCCCACGGCGTAGTACAGAAGGCGGGCGACGGCGGAGAGGGTGACATTCCATTTGAATTCGCCGATCAGCGCGAATCCCCACACCAAGGCCGCAAAAATCAGGATCGAGAGATACGGTGTGTGAAAGCGGGGATGGAGGGCAGCAAAGGCTTTGGGGAAATCCCCTTGCTCGGCCTGCGCGAAGAGTACGCGTGGCATGGCTAGAATTTTCGCGCTGAGATATCCATAGAAAGAAATCAGCGCTCCGACGGCAACCAGCCCTGCTCCCAGCGGACCAATCGCAATGCGCGCCACTTCGGCCAGAGGGCGTGGGCTGTGCATGGCATTGGGCAAGACTCCAACGACCACCCATTGGATGAGCGCGTAAATTACAGTGCAAAGCAGCAATGCCGTGAAGAGTGCGAACGGAGCGTCGCGGCGGGGATTTTTTGCTTCGCTCATCGGGGCGAGTGCGGTCTCGAAACCTCCGTAAGCGAAGACTAGAAGCAGCGCCGCTTTCATCCACTGGCCAATACTCGGTGAAGCAGCGGTCGACGCCGTAGCAAGGTGCCAGTGTTGATGGTGAAGCACGAGCAGGCCAAGGAATATCACCGCAAATAGTGGAACCAGCTTGGCGGCGGTAAACAAATTGCTGACCTGTGCTCCGGCGCGCACGCCGCGGATGTTAATAAAGGTTAGAAAGCCGACCAAAACAGTGAGAATAAGCGCACGGGGTATGGGATTTTTGGCGTGAGGAAAGAACTCGCCAAGGTAAATCACAAACAAGTTGGCGTTGGCGGCGGGCGCGGCCACTTGTCCCAGCCAGAGCATCCAGGCGGTTTGAATTCCCATGAGGCGCCCAAAGGCGACGCGGGCATAGAGATATGGACCGCCGGCTTCCTGAAAGCGAGAGGCGACTTCCGCGAAGCAACCCATGATCACGGCCATTCCGGCCCCCGCCGCGAGAACAGCGTATGGGCTGTATTTGCCGATGATGTCGGCCACGGTGGAGGGAAGCCCGAAGATGCCGCTTCCGATAATGGAGTTCACGACCAGCGCCACCAGGCTCCAGCGGCCGATCGCGCGGACCAAATTGCGGCCGGGAATTTGTGATGGGCTTGAAACAAGTTCCGGCATTGCGCGTTTGTATCACAAACCAATCATCATCGGACAACAGTTGTGCGTGACCCCGCTTCACCGTGCCTGCGCCGGTGACGTTGGAGCAGATGGCGAGTGCACCATTGGCTGCGAGGCTTACCGAGCCCACGGCGGGAATGACCGTTACCGCGTTGTAACTTGATACGCTCAGGCGCTGGAATCCTTGCCAGTAGCGGACTTCAGCGTCATCAGAGCCCCGGGCATCAGTCGCCAGACCAAAGTAATTGCTTGAATTACGAAAGCGCATGATCGTGGGACATCTATCCGCTCAAGGCTCACGATGAGATGTTACATCGACACGATGGCCACAGGAATCGATCCACAGATGGACGACCTTCACACCCGGATGATGCGAGTTACCGAAGATTTGCGAGTAATTCAGCGCGAGCTGAATTGCGCTGCCATGCAGGCGCCCAGCGATCCGGAATTAATGGAAGCTCTGAGTGCGCTACCCGAGACGGAAGCCATCCAGGTTTTATGCAAGTCGCTCGACCAGATGCGCCATTTCCTCTGGTTCTACACTCAGGTGATGAGCAATGAGCCTGAACTAGGCGACAAGCTTCGTCAGTCGAACGCGTCGAAAACAGTCGAAGACGGTAAAGGTAAAATGGATACTTCGTTTCTCGATCAGCTTACCCGCGCAGATGAGGCGCTGCTGTTGCGTTACATGGCCGACGCGAAAGAACGGAAGCCGAACTAAGACACTACTCCGCGCACGATCGTTCTTCTTACTTCTCCCTCTGGACTGAGCACGACAAGGTTGGCTTCCACGCCGGGAGCGACTTTTCCATGATGCGCCAGGCCGGCTGCGGCTGCGGGATTCAGGGTTGCGGCGCGGATCGAATCCTGCAGGCTCCAGCCTGCGAATTGTTTTACATTCCGCACTGCCTTATCCATGGTCAGCACGCTGCCGGCAAGTTTGTCACCCCCCTCGCCAACAACTGTGCAACGGCCGTTTTTCACCTCGACTGGTATGGGACCGAGTTGGTATATACCGTCAGGCATGCCGGCGGCAGCTGTTGCGTCAGTAATAAGCACTGCGCGCTCCATCCCTTTGGCGCGCAGGAAAAGTTCCACCACTTCGGGTGCGACGTGAATCCCATCCACGATGATGTCAGCGGTCAGTCGCTCGTTGGTCAATACCTCGCCAAGAATTCCGGGCTCCCGATGATCGAGTGGCCGCATGGCATTGAACGTGTGAGTGGCATGCCGCGCACCGGCCTTCACCGCGGCCTGTGCGGTTTCCAGGGTGGCGTCAGAGTGGCCGATGCTCACACAAACTCCGCGTCGCGCCGCTTGCGCTATCACCTCGATTGCTCCGGGAAGCTCCGGTGCGATGGTCATCATGCGCACGTGACCGCGCGCGGCCTGCCAAAGGCGGTCAAATAGCTCCACGGTGGGCTCAAGCAGATTTTCCGGAGGATGCACCCCGCGGCGCTTATGGCTGAGAAACGGACCTTCCAGATGAACGCCCAGCGGAAGCGCTTGAACAGTACCGCCATCGTAAGTATGAAATTTCTGGGCCGTCTCGATCGCGTCGGCGATTCGTCCCAGAGCGGAGTAAGTTTCATCGAGCGGGGCAGAGACAGTAGTGGGATAGTAGCCGGTAACGCCGTGCGTCGTAAGAAATCTATTGAGACG
>JBAVUV010000790.1:0-2382 GCA_049696955.1 Candidatus Sulfotelmatobacter sp.
GACTGGCACGCGCTTACCACCGATTACGCCGATACTTCGCGAGTGAAACAGAATTCGCTTGACGTGGCATTGGACTGGCTGGCGGCGGGACTCGATCCTGAGAGGTCCGTCATTTTCATTCAATCGCACGTCCCGGCTCATGCTGAATTGCACTTGCTATTCTCCATGATCACGCCACTCGGCTGGCTGGAGCGGGTTCCGACTTATAAGGAACAACGGGAAAATATCAAGGATAAAGACTTGGGGACATATGGATTTCTTGGCTATCCCGTGCTGCAGTCGGCGGATATTCTAGTTTATAAGGCGAATGTAGTGCCGGTGGGCGAAGACCAGGTGGCGCATGTGGAACTCACGCGGGAGATCGCGCGGCGCTTCAACGGCTTTTACGGTGAAGTTTTTCCCGAGCCGCAGTCCTTGCTCACCATAGCGCCCAAGTTGCCCGGCACTGACGGGCGCAAGATGTCGAAGTCGTATGGCAATACCATCCTGCTCACCGATCCAGAGCCCGTGGTGCGGCAGAAGCTGAAGACGATGGTTACCGATCCGGCGCGGGTGCGGCGGTCGGATCCCGGGAATCCGGATGTTTGTCCGGTGGGCGATCTGCATAAAATTTTCAGCGACAGCGCTACGCTGGAGAAAGTGAATGTCGGCTGCCGGTCGGCTGGTATTGGCTGTATCGAGTGCAAAAGCTGGGCGGCTGATGCTCTGGTGCAACTGTTGAGTCCGATGCAGGAGCGGCGTAAGAAATTCGAGGAGAATCCCCGGCTGGCTTGGGATATTCTTGAGGCAGGCAGTGAACGGGCGCGTGCGGCTGCGGCAGACACCATGAATGATGTGCGCAACGCGATGGGAATGTCGCTCGTGTATGAGCCGCCGGCGGAGGAAAATGGAAACCAGGATGGACGATAGCATCGTTGGCTCCGCAAGCCGCGCCCCGGAGTTCGCACCGCCCGCACTGGTCGCGAACCAATCGGCGCGCCCGCAGGCCGCCGGAAAATCCGATTCGGAGAAAGAAAAAAACGAAGAGAGCGATTCTCCTTTCGCCGTTTCGGTGACCGATGTCTACGAAGGGCCGCTCGATTTGCTGCTGGATCTGATTCGCAAGCAGGATATCGACATCTACGACATTCCAATTGCGCGCATCACCGCGCAGTATCTGGCCTATGTGGAAAAAATCCGCGAGCTGGATGTGAACGTGGCCGCTGATTTCATTTATATGGCCGCAGTGCTGATTCACATCAAGTCGAAGATGCTATTGCCGCGCGATCCCTCGGCTAAGGCTGAAGAGTTGGAAGATCCGCGAACTGAATTGGTCAACCGCCTGCTGGAGCACGAAAAGTTTAAATCGGCGGCACAGATGCTCTTGCAGAAGCAGCAGATTGAAGAGGCGGTGCTGACGAATCCGGCCTTGAAAGAATTTATGGACGCCGAAGGCGCCGAGCCGGAGATGGCCGCGGACGTGATCGACCTCGTCAAGACGTTTCAGCAAATCTTAGAGCGCGTGCGCACGCGGCCGATGATCAACGTGAACGAGGAAACGGTTACCGTGGGGCAGATGATTGACTACCTGCGGCGAAGGCTGGAGTTGGAGTCGAGGCCGATCCGGTTGAAGCAGTTACTGCTGCGCGTCCCGTCACGGCAGGCTTTGGTATGTATGTTTCTCGCGTTGCTGGAAATGGTGCGGCTGCAGGCGATTCAGGTTCGTCAGGATGAACTGTTTGGCGAAATTGCGGTGCGCAAGCACACTGGATTCGAGGCAGTAATGGCGGAACAAGCAGCCGTTCGGGATGATTGGAGATAGGCAGAGTAATGTTTTGAGTTCTGATTTATGAGTTTAAAAGCTCAACTCGAAGCCATCATTTACGCGGCGGAGACGCCGATCTCTACCGAGCAGATGTTTCAGCTCGTCAAAGGGTCGGTGATTGCCGAAGGCGCGGCAGACGACAGCGAAGTAAAGTCGCGAGTGCGCGCTGCGCTGGAAGCGCTGGCTGCGGATTATGGAACCTCCGAGCATGGCATCGAGATTCGGCAGGTGGCCGGTGGATATCGCATGTCCACCAAGCCGGAGCAGCATGAGATGGTGCGGAGTTTTGCAAAAAGTTTGAAGCCGCCGATTCGGCTGTCGCTACCGGCCTTGGAAACTCTGGCGGTGATTGCGTACAAGCAGCCCGCCACGGTTCCTGAGATCAACGAAATTCGCGGAGTGGATTCCGGCGGTGTGATTGCGACCCTGCTGGATCGCAAGCTGATCACAACTGCTGGACGCAAGCAGGTGATCGGGCGGCCGATTCTGTACAAGACGACCAAAGAATTCCTGATGCGCTTTGGATTGAAGGATGTCAACGAACTGCCCAGCATGGAGGAGTTCGAGAAGTTAGTGGC
>JBAVUV010000791.1:0-21059 GCA_049696955.1 Candidatus Sulfotelmatobacter sp.
CACAGCTCGTAATATTTGCGCAGGCGCGGATGTTTGAGATCGAGTCCGGCATCGCGGAAGCGCCGGTCGAGTGCGTCATTCTCGTCGCGGAATTCCCAGGTGGCGACCGCGGCGGAAATCTTGCCCAGCGTTTCCGGATCGAACCCCAGCGCCTTGCCCATTTCGCGCGCTGCCATGCGATTGCGATAGGTGATGACATTGGCTGTCATGGCAGCGCCGCGCTCGCCATAGAGCTGATAGAGGTATTGGATAACTTTTTCGCGTTCGTCACCGCTGGGCAAATCGAGATCGATATCCGGCCACTCGCCACGCTCTTCGGAAAGAAAGCGTTCGAAGAGAAGCTCCATGCGGATGGGATCGACGGCCGTAATGCCCAGCGAATAACAAACGGCGCTGTTGGCGGCCGATCCGCGGCCCTGCACCAAAATGTTTTGCTGGCGGCAGAAGCGAACCAGATCCCACACGATAAGAAAATATCCGGCGAGTTTTAGCTTTTCGATGAGCGCCAATTCTTTTTCAATCTGGCGCTGGGCTTGGGCCTGCACTTCAGCCTTAGCGCGGCCATAGCGCTCGCGAAAGCCTGCCCAGGCATGATCCCGCAGAAGCGAATTCATGGTCTCGCCTTCAGGCACGGGATAGCGGGGAAATTCGTAACCGAGATCGTTGAGGGTGAACTCAAGCCGTGAAGAAAGCTCAAGAGTGTTGGAGAGCGCTTCGGGAAGATCGGAAAAAAGCTGTTGCATCTCTTGTGGCGATTTCAAATAACGCTCGGAGTTGCGTGCCAGCAGACGTCCGGCGGTTGATAGTGTGCGGTGATGGCGGATGGCAGTAAATGCGTCGCACAGTTCACGATCTTTTGCAGTGGCGTAGCTGGCCCCGTTAGTAGCCAGCAGAGGAAGATTGAGCGAGCGCGCGATTGCGATGGCGGCGCGGTTGCGAGTTTCTTCTTCGCGATGGAAATGGCGTTGCAACTCGACATACACATTGCCGCGACCAAACAGTCCAATCAATTGCTCGACTTGCTTGCTGGCTTCTTCAATTCCACCATGCTGTAAAGCGGCGGCCAGAGGCCCATCTGCGCCGCCGGTCAGGCAAATCAGGCCTTGGGCGTGCTCTTCCAGTTCTTCTTTGTGGACCGCACCCTCTCCTTTTTTATTACGCAACTTCATTTTGGTAACCAAACGGCAGAGATTTTGATAGCCGGGGCGGGAGGAAACAAGCAGTGGAAGACGGAACGGTTTGTTATTCGTCCCCCTTGTTTTGTCCTTCCGAGCGGAGCGAGGAATCTCTATACCCTGCAGGGCTCGTCGGGCATAGGGATTCTTCGACTCCGATGACGCTGCGCTTCGCACAGCGTCATCTCCGCTCAGAATGACAGAGTCCCGGGTCTGGCACGTAACCTCCGCGCCGATGTGCGCCTTGATCTTGAGTTTGTTCGCCGCCATGTGAAAACGTGGGGCGCCGTAGACGCCGTCAGTATCGAGTAATGCCATGGCGGGCATCTGGAGCCGCGCGCAGGTCCCAGCCATATCCTCAGGCAGGGAAGAGCCTTCGAGGAAGCTGAAGGCAGAGCGGGCATGGAGCTCGATGTACATCAATAAAACCCTCACCACAGAGGACACAGAGGAACACAGACAAACAATCAGCAATCAGCAATCAGAAACTCTTTGACTCAGTCATACGTGCCTTCCACGAACCAGCCTCCGCCGAGCAGGTCGTGCACAATGCGGTAGAGAGCGATACCCTCTGCATTCTGCAAAGCAATATCCCACTCATCGCGCGCCCAGGCTTCCCTGTCCCACCAGTCGCCGGAAGAGCGCCAGGGGCCGGCCTTCCAGAGAACATTGCCCTGCACTTCTTTTTTCCTGGAGCACACTACACGTGCAAGTTCTCCATTCTCCATAGTCACTGTGGCCCGCAATGGTGGCCGGAACATGCGAAGTGCTGCGACGGCAGATTTATCTTCCGCAGGTTGAGAAGTTTTTGATGATTTCTTTTCCTGCCCCGTCCCAGGCGCGAAACGCCGCATGCGAAAGCTCTCAGCACGATGCGTGTCCAGCAACTCCAGCGAGCCCACGCAAGACTCACCAACCAATCCAGCAATGCGCGCCAGCGTGAGCTCTAATTTTTCCGGTTCTGGCGTGGGAGGCAGAAACAAGCCGCCTTGCGCCGATCGCGGCCGCGCCGGTTCGGCTGCAAGATGAATCTTCATGATGGGCGCGCCTGGCGGATGCGCATTCAAATCCAGTTGCAGCAGCTTGAGAAAAAGTTTGGGATCGAGCATGGGAAGCGGAAGGCTAAGGGTGCGATGAAATTGAAGGGGACAAATTTCCGATTTCCGATTTCCAATTGCCGATTGTGGGGAAAATTGTTGATTGTTGATTGTTGATTGTTGATTGAACCCCGACGAGAAGCTTGAGAAGCTTTGGAGTTCCAGGGTGAGCCGCAATTCTTGCGTATTTAAAGCGCGCGAGGCCAAACGCGCACAAATATTTTCCAGCAGGCGATTCAACAGAAAGGCCAAAGGCTCCAGCAGGACGATGGGGTATTCCAACTCGATTGCTTCTTCAAATATCGGAGGCGTCTCCACTGGCACCAGAGTGCGCGGAGCCGTGCCACGCGCCAGTTGCTGCAGGCGCAGACCATCCTGGCCCAGGCGCTCGCTTAAAGCGATTGCCGGCAGTGCGGCTAACTCTCGCAAATTGCGCACGCCCCAGCGATCCAATGTTTCGAGCAGCGTTCCGAACAAACGGGATGATTCTTTTTGCTGATTGTTTTCTTTCTTATTCCCTTCCCCTTCGTCAGAAAATAAAACTTTCACCGATAGAGGTCCCAATGTCTCGCTTTCTTTTCCGGAGGGGATCGCGGTCATTCCGGAGAAGCCGCGAGCCGCGAGCACGGCCGCATCGGGATTCGAAGCCACGGCAACGTTTCCATCGAGTCCAAGTTCTGCGGCGCGTCGAAAAAGATTACGAGCGATTTCTGGCAACGAGCCGCACAGAGACTCCATGCCGGCCAGGTCAAGAATTACGGTGCCGGCTGCAGCATCTTCCACGCACGGTGAAAACGATTGTGCGCAATCCAGCAAAGCGGCGTGTGCCACGGATTCCTGCAGCGGAGAGCGTGGACGCAGCGTCACTTCGGAACATAATTCAGCCTGGGCCTTCGTCATTCCGGCCGTAATGCCTACGCGGGCTGCAACTTCATTCACCGCAAAAACTTTTTCCAGTGGAGGTTTGCCTTCAAAAATAGCCAAAGCCAGTGCGCGCTGTTCCGGTTCGGCGCGCAACAATGCAGCCACAGGAAAATTCGGCACGAAGATGCAGGCAAAAGGCATGGAGACATAAATCCAGTGAGCGATCAATCATTGATTCATCAAAATCCTTCATCCCGCCCATGCGGTTTTGCTGGTGAATGTAATCTCGGCGGAACGAACCGGTTTGCGTTCCATGCGCGATCGCACCAATTCCGCGGTAATTTCCACGTTAGTCAGCAATTGCGTGTGGGTGGGAACATCGTTCGCAAAATTTTTTGACGCAGCCAGTTTTAATGCTGCCAGCTTAATCAATAAGGAGGAGCAGCTTCCGGCAATGGACTGCCGTTCAACTGCCAGCAGCACGGTGGGTGTATGTTCCACGGCACGGCGAAAACGGAACCAGGTAGCCAACGGAATGCGGCGCGCCGTCTGCGGCGGCAGATCGCCAACATCGAGTACGATCAGCCCGAAGCCGCCGCTTTCGAGCAGCAAATCTGTAACGCGCAGCAGTTGCTCCAAACGATGTTCAGCGGAGTGCGAATTCTCCCCGCAGCGCACCCACAGCAGCCGGTCCAATTCAACCCCAGCTGCGGCAATAGATTGAGGATCAAGGGCGTCGCTGGCATCAATGACTGCGCAAAATTCTCCGCGCCGGCTTGCAGCAGCAAGCGCGGATAACATCAAGGTGCTGCGGCCGGAAGAGGCGGGACCGCAAATTTCCGTCAGGCAGCCGCGAGGCAGGCCTCCGGTAAGACCATCGATGGCGGCAATGCCGCTCGATACCATTTCTGGCGTGGGGCGAACTGCCAGTCGCGAAGCCGGAGCGATACCGGCGAGTCTTGCGTCATTGAAGGCCTCAGTAGAAACGGCTCGCTGGGGTGGACGCGCCTCGCCGAAAAGCTCGTCCCCGGAAGGCTGTAGGCAAACTTCGGCCCCATTCTCAAATACAAAAGGGCGGCCTTGGGCCGCCGAAGTGGAGAACACTGCGGAAGACATAATTTCCTCGGAAGATTTCAGGGAGCGCCGGAGTAAGAAGTTCCGGAGGCTTTCGCTTTTTATTCGCCTTTTAGGATTGTGCGCCGCAGGTTGGAGATTGTCAAGGTTCAAATCCTAAAACCACGAAGGACACGAAGTTGCACGAAGAAGAAGAATAAATCGCAAAGGTTTCTTCGTGTTACTTTGTGTCCTTCATGGTTGATTTAGGATTTTCTTACTTGCCGCTGTAGCTGACGCGCCAGATCGAGTTCGATCCGTCGTCGCTTACCAGCAGCGAGCCATCCGGAGCAACCGTTATTCCCACCGGACGCCCCCATACGTTGCCATCCGGCAGCACAAAGCCAGTGAGAAAGTCCTCATATTCGCCGCTGGCGTCGCCTCTCTGATGCAACGGCACGCGAATCACTTCGTAGCCTACGCGCACTGACTTGTTCCACGAGCCGTGCTCCGAGGCGAAAATGTCTCCCTTATATTCGGCAGGGAATTGCTGGCCTTCGTAGAAAGTGAACTCGAGCGAAGCATTGTGCGGCTGTAGCAGCACGTCCGGGACGATCACTTTATCTTTCAACTCCGGATGTTTGCCTTTATGCCGCGGATCCTGATGGCCCCCCATGTACCACCAGGGCCAGCCGTAGAATCCGCCTTCCTGCACATGCGTGATGTAGTCGGGAACTAAGTTGTCGCCCAGTCCATCGCGCTCATTTACCGAGCACCACAACTCGCTAGTTTGCGGATCGATCGCGATTCCGCCTCCGGCATTGCGAATGCCATAGGCATACACGCTCAACGTGCAGTTTGCGGGATCGCACCAGAGAATGTCGGCACGATTTTTCTCGCGCGGAGTTGTGTCGGGATCATCTACATTCGATCCCGAGCCCACCGCGACAAACAATTTCTTGCCATCCTGCGAGAAGGCCACGGCACGCGTCCAATGCCCACCCGGGCCTGGCAGATCCGCGACGTGTTCAGGCTGTCCGCTCGCCTTGAGATCGCCTTTGTGATAGACAAAGCGAACCACTTCTCGCTCATTGCCTACATATAACCATTGCGGATCAGGTCCGGGAGGATAGAAAGCCAGGCCATACGGACGCTTAAGACCGCTGACAAAAACGGCGGACTGCTCAGGCTTGCCGTCGCTGGTCAGGCCGCGAAATACACGAATGCGGCCGGGATCACTTTCCGTGAGAAAAATATCACCATTCGGAGCTGTCAGAAGAGTTCTGGGATTGTCGAGACCCGAGGCATACAACTCCACTTTGAATCCGGGAAGTGTCGAAGGCCAGACGTTCTCTGGTCGCGCTACTAGCTTGGGGCCATTGTCCGAGGATTGAGTGGCGTAGGGCTGCGGCAGATCCTTCACTGTGATTTTGCGAGTTGTACCCGGCTTTTCATAGCGGAAGTCGGTGAAGGGCAGAGTGGGCGGCGAAGCCTTCAACTTCGATGTGCTCATATCGGCTGGCGGTGGCGCGCTCGCCGCCTGTGAATTCTGCGACGCTGCGATCGATTCCACATAGCTGATAATCTGCCAGCGCTGATTCGCCGGTAGAGCAGCCCATGACGGCATTCCGTTATCTTTGTCGCCCTTGGTGATGAACCAGAACACTTCCCCTGGAGCGACTGCCTGCAGTTTCCCATCGACGAGGGATGGAACGTTGCCGGTACCTTTTCCCGTCTGTCCGTGGCAAGAGGCGCAGTTGCTGGCGTAGAGCTTCCTTCCCGCCATCGCAGCCGCGGCTTGACCTGCATAAGGATTTTTTGTCGTCCGAGTTGAAACTGGGGCATTATGAAACGCGACGTCTACGTCCTGCGCGGCGAGTGGCAGGGATGCGGATAGTAAAACGGCTGTGGCGATTACGCTATAGGTACACCCAAATGAGCGCATGGATCCTCTCAGAAACATTTTTTGTCTCAGGAATTTTAACTGAATGACTCAATCCGGAGCTTTGGATGCATTGGCAGGGCGTCAGGATTGCGGAAGTTTTGTGTTGGGGGAAGGGCTCTCTTGCGCGCGTCGTGCCTGCTCATAAGCCTCGCGCGGGTCGCGTCCCGTAACTTTTTTGTACCATGCAGGATGGAATGTCCAAGCCCACGCTTCGCTCACCGCGCCACGCGTCATAGCTTGAAAAGTCCCGGGCTCGCCAATCGTGCTCAAATAAATGTGGATGAAAATCCCGCCCAGCATAATGATCGCCGCGATATCGTGCAGCACGTAACTGATAGCCACCGCCATCGCGCCGAAGGTGCGCGCACCCATCCACAGAATAATCCCGGTAATCAGATATACGACGCAGCCGGCAACAATCTCCCAAAACATCGCTTTCTGACCAGCGTTAAAGAATCCCGTGTCTGGCGGTTCGAGCGTCTCCTCGCCGCTGGCAATTCTTCTGATATTGCGTATCCATTTCGTATCGCCCGGGCCCCACAGCATGGGCGTCAACCAGTTCAGCATCTGCAGAGAAAAGAAAAAAACGAATGCCACTCCGAAATACGGATGCAGGATTCGGCTGAGAGCACCACCGCCGAAAATTGGCGTGAACCAGCGAAATAGCCACGGCAAGTAGATTCCGAAGCCGGTGAACAACGCGAGAAAGAAAAACAGAGCGACCATCCAATGAAGGACGCGCGTGTAGACCGGGTGGCGCAGCAATTCGCCGCGATAGACTTCAGTGCGCCCGATCGAATCGAAAGTCCGCCGCGCCTTTTCGTCGAAGCGATCAATTGCCGTTGCCATGGGCAGGCTCCTTCTCTGGCGGTTCCGGCTGAGGCCGACGTGGGCCGACCGCGACATAATGCAACAGCACTCCCAATCCCCCGAATAGGGCGAATGCCCCCAGAACAGGCTTGAACAACCATTTCCATACGGTGTAGCTCCATGGAATGGTGGGATTCTTTGGCAGACCGCCGTAGCGCTCGGGATCAGTGGCATCGTGCAGCACGTAGATTACGTGGGTTCCGCCAATCGATTGCGGATCGTAGACACCGGCATTCTCCATGCCGAAATTTTCCTTCAGCTGCCGAGCACGTTCATTGGCGATGAACTTCATGTCATCTTTGCTGCCGAACTTCAAACATCCGGTCGGGCATGCCTTGATGCATGCGGGTTCGAGCCCTTCGCCCACCCGATCCGAGCAGAGCGTGCACTTATAAACTTTCTTGGTCCCAGGATTGAATCGCGGAATATTGAACGGGCAGCCCGAGACGCAGAACTCACAACCAATGCAATTATCCTGATTAAAATCCACGATGCCATTGGTATATTTCACAATCGCGCCATCGGCAGGACAGGCCGCAAGGCATCCGGGATCGGCGCAGTGCATGCACTGATCTTTTCTCATCAGCCACTGAATCGTTCCATCCTCGCGCTGGTGCTCGTTGAACTTGATCAGGTTCCAGAAGTTCCAGCGCGTCTGCGGCATCGTCTGGTAGGTATTGTCGAAAGTGGTCGCGCCGAAGGGCATGTCGTTCCACTCGACGCACGCCACTTCGCAGGCTTTGCAACCGATGCAAGTGGTGGTATCGACCAGCTTGCACACTTCGTAATCGCGCTGCATCCCCAGGCCCGGGGATGCGCCGGGATGGCCCGATATTTTTTCGGCTTGTAATGTCTTGCGGTCGATCATGCTCATTTCCCAGTAGCGCCGGCATCCTGCCGGCTAAGCCGCCGAGACGGGGGCGCTACACTTTTTCCAACTTGACCAGAAAGCCCTTGAACTCGGGCGTAAAAGCGTTGGGATCAATTACGGTTGGCGTCAACTGGTTCGTCAACGTCTTTGCTGTCCTGCCCTCATCCTCCGCAATTCCGCGGAATCCCCAGTGAATCGGAATGCCGATCTGAAATGTCTCTTTGCCGTCGATCTTCATCGGCCGGATGCGCTTCGTCACCATCGCTTTGGCGATGTAGTAAGCGCGCGCGCTGGTCACTTTCACTTTCTCGCCGCCGCGAATGCCCATGCGGTCAGCCAATTCCGCCGGCACTTCCACGAACGGCTCTGGCACAAGTTCCACGTTCATCGGATTATTTTTTGTCCAGTAGTGGTAATGTTCGGTCAACCGGTAAGTGGTGCAGACCAGGTTGTAGCCCTGGTCCACGGTGCCGTACTTATCCATATCGGTCTTATATTTTTTCACCACTGGATTGTTCGACTGATTCGGATGCAATGGATTCGCGATCGGGCTCTCAATGGGCTCGTAATATTCGGGGAAGGGTCCGTCGGCCATCGCGCCAAGGGGGACAAACAGCCGTCCAACGCCCTCCGGATTCATGATGAACGGCCCCATGTGATCTTTTGGTGCGGAGTCGGGTTTGAAATCGGGAACGTCGCTTCCCAGCCAGGTTTGTTTCGCCTCGTCCCACCACACCTGCCGCCGCTGCGGATCCCAAGGTTTGCCGTTGCCATCGCACGACGCGCGATTGTAGAGCACGCGGCGATTCATCGGCCACGACCATCCCCAGTTGGGATAAATACCCAGGCCCGAGGGATCTTCGGTTCCGCGCCTCTGCATCAGCGCTCCCGCCTCGGTCCATGAGCCGCAATAGATCCAGTTGCCAGACGTAGTTGTGCCGTCGTCTTTGAGCCACGCGAAGCCCGGTAGCTGCTGACCGGCTTTGATCGTGACATTTGTCTTGGGATCGGTAATGTCGACCAGCGCCTTGCCGTTCAGTTCTTTCGCCACTTCCGCGAGCGACGGGTTATAGGGCGTCGTGTATGCGAACGTCGCATTCAGCACGGGGTCAGGGAACTTGCCGCCTTCCTTCTGATAAAGCTCGCGAACTTTCAGGTAAATGGTCGCCAGAATTTCCTGGTCCAGCCGGGCCATGCCCGGCGGCGGTACGGCCGCATTTTTCCATTGCAGCCAGCGCGCTGAATTCACGAAGGTTCCATCTTTTTCGGCAAAGCCCGCGCCCGGCAGGCGGTATACGGTGGTATTGATCTTCTTCTGGTCGTCGGCGGTGATGCCCGGCGCGCGCCAGAACTCGCTGGTCTCGTCGGCATAGATTTCGCAGACGACCAGCCAATCCGCTTTCTTCAGGGCATCAATATTCTTGTTCGAGTCGGGGCCAATCATTACGCCATTCATGCCGAAAGCGAATATGCCCTTGATCTTGCCTTCGTACATGTCGTTCCAGATGTTTACCCAGGAATAGTTGCGGTCGATCTTTGGCAGATAATTGAAGGCGAAGTCGTTTTCCTTGGTAGCTGCGGGGCCATACAGCGCCTTCAAGAGCGAAACCGCAAACTTCGGCGTGTTCGAGTAATAGTTGAACGATTCCCACGGATCAGGCTTCGACGCTGTAGGAGTAGTGCGCTTCAAGTACGTGGCAAGGTTCACGTCGGCGGGGTTGGGCATTTTCAGGTAGCCCGGTAGAATGTCGAATATTCCGGCCATGTCGGTTGCGCCCTGAATATTCGAATGCCCGCGCAGCGCGTTCACACCGCCGCCGGCGCGCCCCACGTTGCCAATCAGCAATTGCAGCATGGCCGCGGTGCGAATAATCTGCGTGCCGAAGCTGTGCTGCGTCCATCCCACCGCGTAAATAATGGTGGAAACTTTCTTCATGTCGCCGTCTTTTCGGACAGAAGTGTAAAGATCGGCGGCCTTGAGGAACTCAGCCTGCGGAATTCCAGTGATGCGCTCCACCATCTCGGGCGTGTAGCGCTCGTACTGCTTCTTCATCAACTGAAATACGCAGCGCGGATGCTGCAATGAGAGATCGAACGCAACCTTGGCGGGCAGTGAGGGAGCTCCCGCGCCGCCCTTCACTCCCGCCGGACTCGCTCCCTGATATCCCTGGCCTTCCTGCTTAGGAGCGCCCTCCTGGTTGCCGCCCGGAGCGTGTGGCGCAGGAGACTGCTGGCCCGCAGGAGTCGGCACTACAGCTTTGCCGGTTAGATCTCCACCTTCTTCATAATTCCAGGTGGATTTATCGTAAGTCTTCTTCTCCGCGTCGAAGCCGGAATATAACCCATCCTCGGGCAGTTTGAATCCATCTTTAATGATGAACGCCGCATTGGTGTAGTTGACGAGGTACTCGTGCGCGATCCGGTTGTTCTGAATCGCGTAGTTGATCACGCCACCCAGGAAAGCGATATCGCTACCGGCGCGAATCTGCACATACATGTCCGCATTCGCCGCCGTCCGCGTGAGGCGCGGATCGACCACGATGGTCTTGGCATTGCGGTGAATCTTCGCTTCGATCGCCCACTTGAATCCGCAGGGGTGGTTCTCGGCAGGATTGCCCCCCATGATCAACATCATGTCGGTGTTCTTGATGTCGATCCAGCCATTTGTCATCGCCCCGCGTCCGAATGTTGGCCCCAAACTGGAGACCGTAGGGCCGTGTCAAACCCGGGCCTGGTTTTCCAGGTAGCAGACCCCCAGGCTGCGCATAGTCTTTACCGCGAGATAATTGAATTCGTTGGTGTCGGTGCATCCGCCGGTAAAGGCGATGCCTTCGCAGCGGTTCACAGTCTTGCCGTTTGCGTCTGTCTCGAGGAAGGTATCGTCACGCGTTTTCTTCACTCTCTGCGCGATCTCGGCGTAAGCCTGATCCCAGGAAATATCTTCCCAGTCCGTCCCGCCCGGCCTTCGCACCTGCGGCTTCAGCAGGCGGCGATCGTTCAGGATGTCCTGCTCGAGCGACGATCCTTTCGGGCAAAGCGTGCCACGATTAATGGGATGGTCGGGATCGCCCTCCACGTGGACGACCTGCGGAATCGCATTCTTCGCTTTATCGCCCAAGGTGTAAATGATCACGCCACAACTGACGGCGCAGTAGGGACACGTGCTGCGCGTTTCCGTGGCACGCGAAATCTTCAGGCTCTGCGTCTGGGCGTAGGCGGGAGTGAGATCGAAGCCCAGCAGAGAGATGCCCGCACCACTGGCGAGCGTGCCTTTGAGGAAAGTCCTGCGGGAGAGCTCCATTGCGCATCCTCCGGACTGCTTCGATCGGATAACGAGAACCAAATCGAAAACTGCCAGACATTACTGAAACAGACTAATGTTTCGGCCCGCGAAAATTTGACGCGCGACCGGGTTGCGCCCCAACTTTTCAAAAACTATATGCCCATCATCGTTCCTCAGTCAATCCCAAGGTGCGAAGCGACAATCTTGCGCTGCAGTTGCTTGTGCCCAACCTGAAGCGGCATAATCGCGGCGTGGCTGAAACCCTATGGCAGCAGCGCATCCGGCGTGCCGAACGTCTAGCGACGGAGCATCCCTTCGCAAGCCAAATCCTGACGTTCTATATTCAGGTGGCACGATTTCAGCAGGAACTCTACCAGCGAATCGAACGCTCCTCCGCCGGAAAGAAACCAGCGGGCAGCGCCGGCGTCTCGCCGGCTGTCGTCCCAGGAGAGGTCCGAGGAGAGGTTCAAGGAATACAGCGGGCGACTCGCCCACTTTCGGGCCAGCAGAATGCTGGCGCTACGAACCCCGGTCCTCCGGAATTGCCGCAGCTCTTAGCCAGCTTTCCTGCATTTCTCACGCTGGTCGAAAAGCAAGCGCCGGGGCGCCTGGCCCAGACAGCGCGTAATCTTGGCCATGCCGCATCCGACTCCTGGCTCGATTTATTGAATGACTTTTGGTCCGCGCCGTATCAGATTTCGGATCAGGGTGCGGAGCCCATCCAGTTTCTTGCTCTCGCCTTTCTTCAGCCTTACGCAGAATTCGTTCGCGGCCGGGTTCCGCTGCAACTCCAGAACTACACCTACGCGTTGTGTCCGTTCTGCAGCCGGAAGCCGGTGATGGGCGTGCTTCGTCCGCTGGGCGAAGGAGCGCGTCGCAATCTGCTTTGTGGATTCTGCCTGTGTGAGTGGGAATTCCGCCGCATCGTCTGCCCCGGCTGCGACGAAAAAGACCATGCCAAACTCCCGGTTTATACCGCCGAAGAGTTCCCCTATATCCGGGTGGAATGCTGCGATGCTTGCCGCACTTACATCAAGTCGATTGACCTGAGCAAAAACGGTCTGGCCGATCCTCTGGTCGACGAACTCGCCTCGCTCCCACTCGATCTTTGGGCGCAGGAGCACGGATACACCAAACTTCATCCCAATCTGTTGGGCATGTAAATAACTTTGCTCACAGCGCGACTATTTTTCCCGGAATGGGTTTGTAAATTCCTTGTAAAGATACAACCTTGTCCGTTTGAGACTTGATCAGAGTGCAAGTAGGCCGTATAAGCTAAAATACATCCACCCAATAACCCAACCATTGCTGACGGAGATTTAATGCGATCCTGGAAGTTTCTTCTGCTACTTCTGGCCTCATCCTTGTCCTTCGCCGCCCAGCCCGACCGCATTACCGGACCCATTGATTCCAGCCAGATGGTGCCGCTCACTGGGCATGTCCATCCACTCGCGAAGCTGCAGTTTGACCAGGGTCCAGTTGAGGATTCTTTACAGTTTGGATATGTAACTCTTGTGATGGCGCCTTCGCCTAGCCAAGAACTCGCGCTCGACCAACTTCTTGCTCAGCAGCAGGATCGTTCTTCGCCGAACTATCACAAGTGGCTTACTCCGGAGCAGTACGCTGATCGATTCGGCCTGAGCAAAAATGATGCGAGCAAGATCACAAGCTGGCTGGAATCCGAAGGCCTTACCGTCATCAAAGTGGCTCGCGGGCGCAACTCTGTAGTCTTTAGTGGTACAGCGGCACAAGTTCAGGGCGCTTTGAAGACCCAAATCCACCGCTACGAAATGAACGGCGAAAAGCACATCGCCAATTCAATACCGCCTTCGGTGCCTGCTGCATTAGCGGGAATTGTTACTGGAGTTCGCGGTCTCACGGACTTCCGCCCCAAGCCGATGTACGTTCGGCCAGCCCTTGGCGGTAAGGCAGGCCCACATCCCAGGTACACGACGACGGTCGACGGCAGCACTGATTACTTCCTTGCGCCGGGCGATATCTCTACGATCTATGACATCAATCCGTTGTATAACGCGTCCACCCCGATTGACGGCACCGGGCAGAAGCTAGCCATCATGGGTCAAACGGATATTTATCTCGCCGATCTTGTAAGTTTCCGTTCCGGTTTCGGCTTACCTTCATTCACCTGCACCACAGGCTCAACCGGCCTGGTGACGAGCTGCAATACGACGAATTTTTCTTACGTTCTACTGGGCACGGATCCCGGCTCGCCATCGCTGGGCGATCTTTTTGAGGCGGACCTCGATGTGGAATGGTCCGGAGCTATAGCCCGGAACGCTCAGATTATTTTCATAAATGCCGAGACAAATAATGGCGTGAACGACGCCCTGAGCTACGCCATCGACAACACTACCGCACCCGTCATCAGCATGAGCTATGGCGAGTGCGAATTTTACGCCGGGACCATGGAGACCGAGCTTAAACAGGGAAACACCGAAGGCATTACAATTTTGAATTCCGAGGGTGATACTGGCTCCGCGGAGTGTGACTACAGCCCTCCGGGCACCAGTAATAGCGGTGTTTTCCCCCCAGCGCCCTATACCCCAGCCGAAGGCGGTCTAGCCGTGAGTTATCCGGCCAGCAGTCCGGAGGTGACCGGAGTTGGTGGCACGTCCATACCTTCCACGGATTACACCAGCACTTATTGGGGTTCGAGCAACGCAACCAATGGAGGCTCGGCCCTGGCGACCCTCATTGGGCAGGAGACCGCCTGGAACGATGACGAGGCGCTGGCGCAGTTTTGTGTCGAAAGTCCATCGAATCCGTTCTGCGATCCGAGCCCCGGCGTTAAAGTCACGTCGGCGCAGACTTATCAACAGGATTACTGGATTTCTATCGGGGGTGGCGGCGTTAGCAATTGCTACAACCCAAGCGCAGCCAGTGTCTGTTCGAGCGGATTTCCCAAGCCTGCGTGGCAGAACGCTATAACGATTCCGAACCTGACCAGCCCGCAGAGCGCATACCGCTTTGTTCCAGACGTGTCACTTCTTGCGTCTCCAAACTTTCCCGGCTACATCCTTTGTACCCCGGTGGAGGAACTGTCTACAGTTAGCCCCTACGATAGTGAGACCTCCAGCAGCTGCGGAAGCGGTACCCCAAGCGGTATAGCCGCCGCCGCGGACGGCGTTTTCAGCGGCAACAACGTTATCGTCGATCCGTCGATTGTTGGAGGCACTTCCGCCTCGACGCCGGTCTTCGCCGGCATCGTCGCCTTGATCAACCAATCACTCGAAACTAGCGGTTTGGGCAATATCAACCAGACGCTTTATACCCTTGCCGCGACCCCGGCCAATGGCGTTTTTCACCCGATTACGAGTGGGGACAACGACGTTTACTGTAAGCCCGATACACCGGCCGGAAACCCCAGCGACGTGATATGCCCCAGCTCCGGCGTGTTCGGATTTAGCGCTGCGAACTTTGATCCAACCACGAAATACAACCTGGTTAACGGTCTAGGCTCGGTTGACGCGAATGCGCTCGCGGTGGCGTGGAAGGCAAGCCTGGACCCGGACTTCCAATTTGCGCCCCCGCCAACTAACCCGGCCCCGGTGCCTGCTGGCCAGTCAACTTCGACTACCCTGACGATTTCCGCCGTTACCGGTTCCACCGGGACGGTTGTGAATTTTAGTCCCAGCAGCTGTTCGGGCCTACCCAGCGGCGCGACTTGCAGCTTTAATCCGGCGAGCGTCAACTTTGACGGGACCGATCCAGTAACCACCCAGGTGACGATTTCCACGTTGGCCAATATGACTGTGCCCTCAAAGGCGCAGCTCATTACCATCGTCCCGACGAATTCACCCAGCACCAGCACCAGCGTTATGTTAACCGTGAGTTCAACCAACCAAAGCTTCACCATTGCTTCAAATGCTAATACCTACTCCGTGGTGCCGGGCGGGACTGCCAGCGTTCAGATCACTGTTGCGGGAACGAACGGTTTCTCTCCCGCCGTCTTGCCGGTGACTTATACGTGCGCGCAGAGCAGTCTTCCCACCGAAGTGCAATGCAGCTTCAGCCCCTCCAACGGCGATGCGGTGGTTTTGACGACGCCTACCCTTAGCATTGTGACCACTGGCCCCACCTCGCGAGTGCAACCGCCGCTGGGACATGGCAGCCGCCTCTACTACGCTTTGCTGCTTCCGGGGCTGTTTGGCATCGTGTTCGCCTCAGGATCACGCAGCCGCAGGGTGCGGCTGCTCGGCCTGATCGTGATTCTCGGCGTCTCAAGTCTGGGGGTGAGCTCTTGCGGCGGCTCCAGCGGAGGCGTCCAGAAAAATACGGGAACGCCGGCTGGAACCTATGCCATCGTCGTGAATGCAACTACGGCGGGCCCGAACCCGCTCACCGCGTCACTCACGGTGAACCTCACCGTCCAGTGAGCAATTTTCACAGGAGAAGCGCTCCGCGCGTTCGCGGGGCGTCTCGCTTTTTCTCCCCGAAAACGACTTCGGCAAATTAGATTTGCCTCACCGGAACTAGTGGCGATGTCCTCTTGTGCAAAACCGGGCTACAATGGCACTTGCGTGCTTGCACGCCAACGAGTACCATTAGGTTGTTCTCATTGGCCTCGTTCCCGCGTAGGCCTTCCGCGCCCCAGGCCGTTCCCGGCGGCGCGACGGATCCGACAACGGACAACCGACGCAAAACATTTATATTTTTTTTTGCCAATACGAGTTTGCTTTACTGAGAGCGGTTGCTGCAGCGATTACTTTCCCCCAATCTGCAATTCCAAGTGGAATGTGCTGAGTGAAAGGGCATAACCAGCCGGAAGTCGCATTACTCGGGCAGGATCAAAGATGCTGGCGCGCCAACATTGTCAGAACCTGCCGCAACCAAGTGAACGTGATTTACCGAAGTCTAAACGGGTACACCTAAACCCTAGGGAATCTTAAACAGTTGAGTTTTGTATACGCTGCACCGGGCCTAGTCCCGGCCAGGCAGCTTTGAGAGGAATATGAACGCAGGACCAGGAAGACCCTCCGGCGGAGGAGGCAGAAGTCGGCGGCGTCGCGGACGTCGTCCCAATAATGCACGCGGCGCTCGGCCCGGTGGTCCCAGCCAGTCGCGTCACAATCAGGATGGGATTTACACCGCTCCCATGGATCACAGCTATCGCGCTGCGCTCGCCGGCAATGGCAATAATGGACAAAACGCGCGGCGCGGGCCTCGTCCTGGTTTCGCTGCGCCCTTCGCGCCTGCCGACCCGGAGCCTTTGCCCGCGCTGCGGGAAGATTCCAGTTCGCGCATTTTTGCCTTTGTTGACGACCTCTTCTTCGCCGCCAAGATTCAGGAAACCGCGCGCAAGCTGAACGTGAAAGTCGAATTTGCCAAGAACGACAAAGATCTCGCCGAGCGCATGCTGCAGAACGGCGAAGAGAAGCCATCGCTCATCATCTTCGACCTCAATAACGCCAACGCCAAACCGCTCACGCTGATTCCGAAATTGAAAAGCAAACTGAAAAAGGGGACGTCGATTATCGGATTCCTTTCCCACGTACAGGGCGATCTGAAGCAGAAGGCGCACGAAGTGGGATGTGATATGGTGCTGCCCCGTTCGGCTTTCTCGCAGAACTTGCCACAACTGCTGCGGCGCCATGGAGCGCCGGAAGAGGAAAATCCGACTGTACAGTAGCTGCTGGGTTGCCTAACGCACAAACATCTCTACCAGCACTCTGGAAACTGATTGTGCACTCTTGATCGAAATCGAGCCCAGCCTCTTAACTAAACGCTGGCGGTCAACAGAGCGCAACTGATCCAGAGCCACCTGCCCTGCCTTGTTTCGGAATATGAGGTTCACGCGCGTGGGATAGTCACGCTGCGTGGTCGTCATGGGAGCCACCACTACAGTTTGCAACGGCTCATTCATTTCATCTGGGGAGATCACGAGGCAAGGCCGCGTCTTTTTTATTTCCGATCCGGTCGAGGGGTCGAGAGCCACCAGCCAGACTTCGTCTCGCTGGGGATAGCTCACCATTTCCAGTCCTTAGCATCAAACTTATTCGGTGATATGCCATCGAGCAGCATCTCCTTTTCCGCCGGAATCGACTTGCTGAAAGCCTCTTTCCAGTCGCGGCGCGGAGGACGATGTGGAGCAATCACCAGCCCTTGGGGAGTTACGCGGAGTTCTACGACCTCCCCCAGGCCGCATTGCGAGATCAGGGGCTTTGGGATTCGAATACCGCGCGAATTGCCGATACGGATAAGTTCCAATTGCATGCCCGCTCCTCTGTAATTACATTGTAATTACGGAGGGAAATTAGCGCAAGGCACGATTGCAGGCATGGATCTCTAGCTCAAAATCATAAATTGAGACTCTTGATATTATCCCGGAGGCCAACCCAGGGAACGTCCTCCCAGCAAGTGCACGTGAAGATGAAAGACTGACTGTCCCGCGCCGGGGCCTACGTTCAGCACCGTCCGATATCCCTGCTCGATATTTCGTTGCCGCGCGATCTCAGCGGCTGCTAAGTGGCAGCGGCCGATTGCCTCGGCGTCCTCAGCCTGGGCTTCCTTCAAGCCGGCAAAATGTTTTTTCGGAATCACAAGCACATGGGTTGGCGCCTTCGGATCGATATCCTCGAAGGCGAAGACATGTTCATCTTCGTAAACTTTTTTGGCGGGAATCTCGCCGCGAAGAATGCGGCAGAAAAGGCAATCACTACTAGGATCGGTCATGGCAGTCGCTCTCGCGGAGAATAACACCCGATGCAGCTGGGAGAAAAGTCGTTGAAACTAATCCAGCCTTACCAGGAAGACTGCACCCTCGGGCGTTCGGGTTTCGGCGGCGAGTTTCCGGGCACGCTCGCGATCGTTATCGAGCACGTGCACCCGTACCCACCAATCTCCAATGGGACTGCCGAAGTGCTGCACTTTGGCAGTCTGATAGCGCCGGGCAAGGTGGTTGGCAAACTTGCTCGCTTCTTGCTCGTGGGCAAAACTCCCAATCTGCACCGCCCATTTTCCGCCGGTGGCCAGCGGTTCGGGAGTTTGCATTACTTCGACTTTCACTTGCGCGACTCCCGGCAAATAGACATCGAGTTTACGGGCCGCGGCCAGTGACAGATCAAGCACGCGTCCGGGGATGAACGGTCCCCGGTCCGTAATGCGTAGGAGGGCGGAATGGCCGGTCTTTAGATTAGTGACTCGGACGATTGAGCCCAGGGGCAGAGTGCGATGAGCCGCGGTCATCGCGTGCATGTTATAGACTTCGCCGTTCGATCCCACGCGGTTGTGGTAGGGAGGGCCATACCAGCTCGCTAAACCGGTCTCTGTGGCTAAAGGCGTGGCGTTGGCAGGAATTGCGGGTTCGGCGAGATCGGCCTCATTCGCCGCATTGCCCGGGAGGCGGTCATTCTTCGCCGCGCCTTCCGGACGGCTCGTCGACTCGGTAGGGGAAGATTCTGGCAAGGGAGGTTGTGGCACATTCGAGCGCGCCTGCTTGGGATGGCCGCATCCGCTGAGAAAGAGGATCGCCAGCAGCAGAATTGGAATTACGCCGGTTACGACAACGTCAACCCACTTTCGCTCGCTGCTGAGGTCTTTGATTGCGACAAAGGAAACTACTTCGGAGGATGCGGATTCTTCTCCATGTAGTCGGCAAACTCGGAAAGCTTCTCCGAGGCCACGCGCAAGGCTTTCGTCGAGTGCTGCCGAACGGCGGGAACAACCTCGTCGTTGAGATATTTGATGAATTCGGGTATCTCTTTCTCGATGCGTTCGGCGGCGTCGGCCACGGTTTTGCTGACGCGTGCCGAAGCATCTTCCACCCTGCGGTTGAAGTCGTTCATGGCGCTCCTCGGTGCTGCTGGGCTTTGAAAATCTCACTCGAATCTGCGGTGCCAGGTTCCGCTATTATTTCGTGCAGCGGAGTGCGGGGTCAATGGGGCTTCATCCTTAAGTAACAGGCTTCTGAGTTTTTCTGATTAACTAAGATTGCAATCTCGGCGGGATGGAGCATGAATTGAGGGTCTGTGTCGACGCAGCGTGAATCGAAGAAACTTCAACGACACCTCCTCGCCTGGTATGACACGCATCGGCGCGATCTGCCCTGGCGAGAAAACCGCGATCCCTATCGTGTATGGCTATCCGAGATCATGCTGCAGCAGACACGGGTTGCGGCGGTGATCGATCACTATCGCAAATTCCTGCAGCGCTTTCCTACTGTTGAGAAACTAGCCGCGGCCCGCGAAGCAAGCGTGCTCGCTGCTTGGAGCGGTCTTGGATATTACAGGCGTGCGCGCATGATACATGCGGCGGCCAAGGTGATCATGCGCGAGCATGGCGGAAGATTTCCGGAGACTGCAGAAGGCTTGCGAACCTTGCCGGGTATTGGCCGGTACACTTCAGCCGCGATCGCCAGCATTGCATTTGATCAGCCGGTCGCTGTGGTCGACGGCAACGTGGAGCGTGTGCTACAGCGCCTGAGCGGAAGGCGGTTGGTGGGGAATGAATTGTGGGAAGCGGCCAACGATCTTTTGGATAAAAAGCGTCCCGGCGATTTCAATCAGGCGATGATGGAATTGGGTGCGGTCGTATGTACTCCGCGAGCACCCGCGTGTTTGGCATGTCCAGTAATCGAGCTGTGCGCGACACGTGGAGAGTCAGCGGCGACGGCAAAGCCAACCCCCCAGAAGAAACGCGAGATCCACTACTCACTGGATTGTCGCACCGCCGGCAGCCGTGAAGTATTTCTGGTTCAGCGTCCGCGAAACGCATCGCTGATGGCAGGCATGTGGGAATTACCAGAACTGGACGGGAAGAATGGAGATGCCAGTCCATTTCTTACTTTGCGCCACTCGATCACCGTGACAAACTACACAGTCCATATATGGCGTGAGTCTGCCTCGCGCGATGTAAAAGGGAAATGGGTTCCGGTAGGCCGGTTGGAGCAGTTCGCTCTTACGGGGCTGGCACGGAAGATTTTGCGCAGAGCGGAAGCGATTTGATCATGCGGTTTGCGTCCCTGGTCAATAGTGCTAGAAATATGGGCGGTGACCGCTAGTAACCGGCAATTGGTGCTTAGTCGTCATTCTCATCATCTAGAATAGAGGTAATTGAGTCCAGCGCGTACGTGCTGAGGAACATCCTGAAACGAACGGGGGGATAACTAATGGCGGCGTTGACCGCGGGCAAAAAGGCGCCCGATTTCGAACTGAGAGCGTTGGACGGTAAACGCTTCGTGCTGCATGACGAACTGGCGCACGGGCCCGTAGTGCTGGCGTTTTTCAAAGTCTCGTGTCCAACATGTCAATATGCGTTTCCGTTCCTGCAGCGACTGGAACAGGCTTATGGGCATAAAGGGGTGAGGATCATCGGCGTCTCGCAGAACGATCCGCGGGAAACGGCAGCATTCACAAAAGAATTTGGGGTGACGTTTCCAGTTTTGCTCGACGATACTCGCGCATTTCCGGTTTCGAATGCCTACGGCCTCACCAATGTCCCGACAATCTTTTGGATTGCGGAGGATGCCAATATAGAAGTTTCCAGCGTGGGCTGGGTCAAGGCCGACTTCGAGGCGATAGGCCGAAAGATGGCATCCGCAGCGAGTGCGACTCCCGCCGCAATTTTCCATCCCGGTGAAGATGTACGCGACTTCCGCGCCGGTTGAGGTTCGAAAAACTGATCCCGCGGTCGCGGGAAACGCAAAAATCGAAATCACCCTGAAACGCGAAGGGAACTCTCTCAGGTACAAATGCCCTATTGATCGTTTGGTCCGTGTGGCAGAGTGGCCTACGGTGTGGGCACGCTGACCACTCTCTTATCTAGCAATAGCGTGGTCTCCGTTACAATTCTCTTAGTCATTACAAAAGCAATCCTGACCCTTATATTTTCCGCCGCCGTACGCCATTTCGTCGGGGGAGAAAACTGATCTATGCAAGCAGTT
>JBAVUV010000792.1:0-1738 GCA_049696955.1 Candidatus Sulfotelmatobacter sp.
TTGTAGTGCTGAATCTTGTAGCCCGTCCACCACAGTGGCCACGCCGGCAGCAAGGGAATCTGCGCCGCCACGCTCGAGACGCCGGCGTCGACCGCCAGATTCAACTCTTCGAAGGCCGCCGCCCAAGCGCCTCCATTCGTGATTTCCAGATCCGTGCTGACCTTGATCTCGTCCTGCAGCTTCTTCTCGCCCTGGTGACCGACGGTGTAGCCTGGGTGTTTACCCGGGTCCCGTTGATAGTTTTCGATGATCGTGCGGCATAGATCCGTCGAGATCAGCTCTTTTACATGGAAAATGCACTCGGCGGCAGGGACAATCTTCATGCTCACGCACCTAGGCTGACTACAGCCTCCCGGCCTCCTTATCGGCCGCAGCCCGCGGAAATTGACCACCGGAGTGCTGGCCCAAGCCTACGCGGCAGAGGCAGTGTAGGCCTCGCGTTTTGCGCATCGCGTCTCAGCAGGGAGCCTGCCGTCCGATCCAGAATAATTCAAATCACCGGGAAACCACCCCGCGACCCGCCGCGCCCCCATGCACGATCCGATGGTCATTCCGATACCGCCACAACTGCTAGCGTCTGAGCGAGGCGGGGGAGCATAGATGGATCAGACCCCAGCTCATGGTATGCATAATCCGGACCTGCTGCTGCTGATGCCGACAACTGCCCGGCGGATCGTTGAGGTGGGATGCAGCTCGGGTGCGTTGGCGCGGGAGTACAAGAGACGCAACCCGGCGTGCCATTACGTGGGGATTGAGCTCGTCCCGGAGTATGCGGAGCTGGCACGTCGCCATTGCAACGAGGTAGTCGATCTTGACATCGAGACTGTGAGTGACAAAACGGTGTCCGAGCTGGAGGCCGATTGCTGGGTATTTGGTGATGTCCTCGAGCATCTGCGGGACCCATGGGGCGTTCTGCGCAAAATCCGTGCGGCCATTCCAGCGGACGGGCACGTCGTTGCATGCATACCCAACGCACAACACTGGAGCGTACAGGCCCGTCTGAGCTGCGGGGAGCTACGCTATGAGGACATGGGCCTTCTTGACCGGACGCATCTGCGCTGGTTTACGCGAATTACAATCCTCGAGATGTTTCAGCAAACGGGATTCAAGGTTGCCGCAGGCCGCAGTCGCGTGTTCGACGAGCCGGACCGCGCCAAGGTCATACCGGCCATCAAGGCAATGGCAGAGGCACTCGGCGCGAACGTGCAGCAGGCACTCATCGATGCCGCGGCTTTCCAGTATGTAATGGATGTGATCCCCGCCTGATCGTGCGCGCCGCAGGGGCTCCGTAAGCGGGCAGCTACTCCTGCCACTTGTCGAGATACGCCTCGTAGCTCAGTCGCCAGCCGTCGCTCGCGAAATTGCCCTTGCTTTCGTGGACCACGGAGATCGGCCATGTGCCCATCCTGAGTCCGGCGCGCTCCGCCTGACGACAGAAGTCGAGGTCGTATAAGTGAAAATCGAACCGCTCATCGAAGCGCAGGGACGTCGCCCGCAGGGTTGCACTGGTCACTGCCAGGAGCACTCCGTCGAGGAGCTTGACCTCTAGGCCCGCCGGTCCGAATGCATCGATGGACTCGGGCGCGAACCCGCAGCCGTGCGCGATCACGCCGCTCAGATTCTCGCGGCTGTCGCGGGTCAATCTTTCGTCGAGGAACAGCCACCCCGGTTGGCCCGCCACTCGGCGGCGGTTGCCTGCCAGCCCGAGAATATCGAACGCGCTCAGGCCGCCCGCAAT
>JBAVUV010000793.1:0-5295 GCA_049696955.1 Candidatus Sulfotelmatobacter sp.
TCCCAACCTCGATTCGAGTAGATTTCCGAAGGTCATAACCAAAAACGCCACAAGGCCAGTCAGCGAACGCGAAATTTCATCCCCGTGATAGGTCTTTAACCAAGCAGGTGAGAGATTTCTAACGAAGCGAAGGAATTGCACTTGACGCACCAATCGCCGCGCACGTGAGGACACGCCCGCTTGGCCATGTACTCATACGGAGCCAAACGACTCCCGGCCGCTCTCCTCTGCCCAGCAAATCGCTGCTCTATACAGTATCCCGCGCCTTGACGCGACCCTGCTCAATAGATCATCATGCGCGGTGCTCTTAAGGCGGCGATGACCGCCATACCGCGGAGGCTTCCTGATGTCCACACAAGCTCGCACTGAAACCAAGGCTCGCAGTTTCGGGGAAAACATCGAAAGCGACCTGGCGTCGCGATTTCTGCGCGTAGTGGAAGTCGCTGCTATCGCGTCCGCGCGAACCATGGGACAAGGCGAGCGCAAACTCTCCGACCATGTAGCAACCGAGGCCATGCGGCGCACCATGGATTCCATCCCCATGCGCGGGACCATCGTCATCGGCGAGGGCGAGCGTGACGAAGCGCCCATGCTTTATATCGGCGAAAAGGTCGGTGCTGAATTTACCGACGGACGCGAAGTGCCAGAAGTCGACATCGCCGTCGACCCGCTCGAAGGCACCAACCTCTGTGCCACCGGAGCCCCTGGAGCGATCACCGTGCTTGCCGCTTCAGAGCGCGGAGGGCTGCTCAACGCTCCCGACTGCTACATGGAGAAAATTGTGGTCGGCCCTTCCTGCAAGAACGCGGTCGAACTGGATGCGCCCGTCGCTGACAATCTCAAGAACATCGCGAAGCGATTGGAGCGTGACGTGGAAGATCTTGTAGTGATTGTGCTGGATCGCCCGCGCCACGAAAAGTTGATCGCTGATATTCGCGCCGCCGGTGCGCGCATCCGCCTGATCGGCGACGGCGATCTTTCGGCGGGCATTGCCGCAGCCGTAATCGGCACTGGTGTCCACGCCGTCATGGGTTCGGGAGGCGCGCCCGAAGGTGTGATTACCGCCGCCGCCATCCGCTGCCTGAATGGATATATGCTTGGCCGGCTTGTCGTAAAACCCGACCAGGAAGAACGCCTGACCCGCATGGGGGTGAGGGATAAGAATCGTATCTACGAAGCCGAGGATCTGGCTCCCGGCAAGCAACTCATCTTTGCCGCCACCGGAGTCACCGATGGCGCCTTGCTCAAAGGCGTCCGCTTCTTCGGCGAAGGCACGCGGACTTCCTCCGTGATTCTCACTCAACAGACCGGCAAGGTGCGGTTTATCGAGAGCATCCACCTTGAAAAGGGGCCGGATGTGAAAGTAAGATTCGCCTGACCGGGCACCTGATGCTTCGATGAAAGGACGTGGGCCGCATGAACTCCGCTTCTGCGCGCGCACTTTTTCTAACTTTTCTGCTGTCTTTCCTTCTTCGCCCGGATTTCGTGCCCGCACAGGCCGTTGTTCCTGAAGTCTCCCTGAGCGCCAGCATTTCCTCCCATGTAATTCGCGAAGACGAACTCCTGCCGTTCGTCATCACCATCAGGAACAAATCGGATGCAAAAAGCGGCTCGGCAATTGGTTCCATCACTCTTTGGAAACTCCCGGACAGTTACAAGCTGGATGACTCCCAACAGATCTGTGTGGTGCCCCCGTTGCCGCCGCGGACCGATCCGTGCGAAACATCGCAAGTCTTCTTCGCGGCTCACAGCCTCATCGCCAGTTCCCTGGCTCCTGGCGCGATCGTTACAGTTCAGGGTTATCTAAAGCCCACCGCGCTTCACAAAGCGTCAACTCTAACCTCGATTGTGACCTGGAATGTTGTGAGTAGCGACAAAGCCAGGGAAGTGGTCACCATGTCGTCCTCCCAGGGCGTAAACCTCGGAGAGAATCAGGTCGTCGCCTCCTCCTGGTTCGCCCGCCTGAGTCTCGATGAACTCCTGAAGATCCTCGCGGTTCCCGCTCTGCTCCTGCTGATAGGCGCCGTCATTACAGGAGCCGTGAATTCCATCAACGTCTGGCGGGAGAAACGGGCGGCAACGGCCCAGGCTGCCATCGACGCTGCACGGCATGTCCAGGAACAAGAGCGAGCCGTGCGCGCAGAAACATGGAAGCAGATGTTGCCTATCAGCCACAATTACGCCGCCAAATTCTATTTGCCGCTTTCGCTGGCTGCTGAAAGATTCGCCGATAGCCTGAAACAGTCCAACAGCAGTCTGGCCTTCTTCTATCTCTTGTTCTGCGGCAGGAAGATGATTGCGACTCGCAACGAAATCGGAGGATTTTACTTCAAGGATCTAAGAGGCGAAACCCTGGCCGCGGCATGTTGGAAGAACCACCGTTTGGCCTGCCTTGGAGAAGAGGATAGTCCCCTCTACCGGGCGGTGCGCGATTCCATCGATCAACTGGAGGAGATCGACAGCTTCGAGGCTTTTGAAAAGAGATTCGCGGAAGTCTCCGGCGGAGTCGTCGAATTCACCGAGGATTGCATTCAGCAGGCTTGGATACTATTCCAGACTTGGATCGGCACCAAGAATGTCGCAACCACCATCCAACACTTGGAAGGCTTCTATGCGGTTCTCGACTTCGAATCGAACCGCCCCTACGAATACTGGTACGATACTCCAGCGAAACTGAAAATCACCGCGGAGACTGAACAGCTCTTGCGAGACCTACTGGAGAATGAGAAGAAATATAACGCGAAGGAAATTGCCGAGTACTTCACCGGCAACACGGTGCGTCCGTAGTTGGAAACACCGTTCGGGGAAATTAACCGCGGGGAATCTTGGTTGCCGGAATCGTTGCTGGAATCTTAGTCGCCATTTTTAGTCCTCCCACTGCTTCCCTATTATCTCACTCTGTTTGATATGCAGCAAGCCGTTTCCACCTTCTGCGCGGCTGCAAAAAAAAGCTCGCCACCCAGTTAGATGCCAGTTCCACCTTCTTGGATCCTGCCTAAGATTCTACCTTCTATCCTCTTCGTTTCCAGCACCAGCAGTGCGCACCCGGGTTACTTCAGATACTCCGAACCTTTCTTCAAATCCTCCGGAATATCGGGGAACGGCGGAAATTCCTGCGAATATCCCTTGAACACGCTCACTGTCGCCTCCGCCCGCAAGTTGCCATCATGCACCGCGATCTTATGCGGATGTCCCTTCGAGTATCCCTCCCATAGTGAAACCCCGGCGTAGGCGCCATCCTTGCGCAGGATGTAATAGGTCATATCGATGAAGCGCAGCTTGTTCATGTCGCTGTTGTAATTGCGGACAATGCGCTTCAGCGCGTCCATGCCGGCTTCCTGCGGGGACATCCCGTGCCGCATGTTTTCAACGATAGTATGCGCGCCCGCAACTTTGATATTTTCCTCGCCGCTGCCCGTCGCGCCCGCCGAGCCCACGTCCTGATCGGTATAGCAGCCCGCAGCGATGATCGGGGAATCGCCGACCCGGCCCGGCAGTTTGAACGCCAGTCCGCTGGTAGTGGTGCAGCCGGAAATCTCACCCTTATCGTTCAGCGCGGAACAATGAATCGTGCCCGTAGGTGGAAACAAAACTTTGCGCACTGCGGCGAGTTGAAGTTCAGGCTCGATGCCAAGATCAGCAGCGCGCGCCTGCAATTGTTTGACGCGCTCTTTCCACATTTCCGCCTGCGGCTTGTCTTTACCAGGCTCAGCCGCGGGAGCTTGCCAGTGCGGGTCGGCGATACCCGGACCCCACCAGTCGTCGTTCGAGTGAAACTCTTTCCATAGCAGCCAGATCTTGCGCGAACGCTCGGTCAGCAGGTTCTCGCGCGGAAAGCCCGCCGCGACGGCAAAGCGCTCCGCGCCCTCGCCCACCAGCATCACATGGCCGGTATGCTCCATCACCGCCTTTGATACCAGCGACACGTTCTTGATATTGCGCACGCCGCCCACCGATCCCGCGCGCCGCGTCGGTCCATGCATGCAGCAGGCGTCGAGTTCGACCACGCCCTCTTCGTTGGGAATTCCGCCAAGCCCGACGGAATCGTCATTGGGATCGTCTTCCGGACCTCTCACCACCTTGAGCGCGGCATCGAGCGTATCTCCTCCACCTTTCAAAAAGGCGAAGGCATTCTCGAGGTAAGCGTAACCGTTGTTGGCGCAGACAATGATGGGACGCTTCTGCGTCCCAAACTGCGCACTCTGATCTTGAGCGGCACCATTTGCCATGGCCTCTTTGCCATGGGCCTCAGCTCCAACTCCAACGGCGACGGCTCCAAGAACGGATGTCTTAACGAAATCACGGCGCGAGAAAGTCATGTTCCCCCTGCTGGTGCGACAGGGGAGGATATCACGCCCGAGGATTGGGTTTCGTTTTGTCGTGTTGGGTAGTGGCTACCGTCTGTATCAGCGAATCAGGTGTACCCCCACCCCACCGGCTTTGCCTAAAAACCCGCCCTAAGCCCCGACTTCTTGGGCGGGGGCGGGAGTTTTTGGGCAGGAACTACGGAACGGTTATTTTAACCGCGCCGCGTGTTGGCAAGACGACGCTACTTGGTTTAACCGTGAATTCGGGTTTGTCGATGGTCAAGGCGGTTGAATTTATGTTTTGGGGAATAAACAAAAGCGCATATTTTACCACCCAAAGACCCTTGGCATCAACAGGAATAGGGGCAGTAATATACTTGGCAAAACTAATGGCCTAGGCGTATGATCGGCCCATGAAAACAAATCTCTGGCCGATTGCCGTTGTTCTTCTCGCTTGCTGTTCTGCTCTTGGACAGGGGCCGGTATACAAACTCAATCAAGACGTAGTTCTGACGGTGACTTTTGAAGGGAAAGATGCTTCGAAAGTGTCATCAGGCACATATGTGTTCCGGCTAGACGGAAATCGTCACGACGATCAGGCGGGCTTCAACACCGACTTCAATTGCGGCGCGGGTTCAAGAGTTGTCGTCACGGGTACGATTGAAATGATCTGTAAGGTCAAAAGCAACCAAGCCAGCGGCGAATATAAACTTCTTCAGCTGAACATATCTTTTTCAGAGATCGACAATGCTCAGGTAAGTTACGCTGAAAGTGAATTTCCGGCTAGAAAAATCACCATTCGGAACGACACTACCCTAATCAAGCCGACAATTAAGGACGTGCAGGTGCATTAGGCTTGGTCGCAATGCATTTCATGTCTACAAAAATCCCGCCTTCCGTTTCTGGATAAACGGTGATGACATAGCCGTCCTTTAGACTGGATACAAGATATTTTCCCGCCTCGGGCTCCGTCATTTTCTTCCCTTGT
>JBAVUV010000794.1:0-5456 GCA_049696955.1 Candidatus Sulfotelmatobacter sp.
ACAAGAAAAGGGATGTCATTCCGAACGGGCTGAAAGCCCGGTGAGGAACCTGCTGTTCTAAGTCGCTCCCAGCCTTTACACCCCCACCCCCCGCCGGTTATCCTCGCTACTGTCACCAAGATAAATCGAAACTGAGACCAGGAGTGCACCAGGTTAGTGTTAGCCAGAGAGCAAAAGAAATCTGTCATTGACCAGTATCAGACGCACGCGACTGACACCGGGAGTCCGGAGGTTCAGATCGCCATCATCAGTGAACGCATTGGCCAACTGACCGATCACTTCAAAACGCACCAGAAGGACCACGGCTCGCGCCGCGGCCTGCTCATGCTGGTCAGCAAGCGGCGTCGCTTGCTCGACTACCTCAAGAGATACGATTCCGAGCGCTACAAAACTGTCATTGGAAAACTCGGCATCCGCAAGTAAAAAGAAAAATCTGGGTGCCCCATTTCTCGCGTCTTTTGCGAGAAGTGGGGAAGGCAAGGGTAGTCCCTTCACCCGGATATTTTTCGAAACGTAATCTCTGAGCACCGCCTTCCTCTCGAAGCCGGTAAAGCATTGACCAATTTTTTCGTGCGTATTTCGAAGCGTATCTCGCAACCCAAGCTCCCATTGGCGCCGCTTATCAAGCTCCGTTTACCCATGGCCCACGCGCCTTTCCATATTGAGCAATTCGAGCCAGGCAAATCACTACGCAGCCCGCGCCAACCGGAAAGCGCAACCGCGCTCCTGATCCAGAAAGTTAAAGGATGAATATGAAACCAGAAGTCAGCACCGTCACCGTCGACCTCGCCGGCGGAAAGCAACTGTCGTTTGAAACCGGAAAATTGGCCAAACAGGCCCACGGCGCAGCCGTGGTAAGAATGGGCGATAACGTCGTTCTCGCCACCGCCACCGCCAACCCCGATCCCCGCGAGGGCATTGATTTTTTCCCGCTCACCGTCGACTACCGCGAATACACCTACGCTGGTGGACGTTTTCCCGGGGGCTTCATCAAGCGCGAAGGCCGCATGAGCGACCGCGAAGTGCTCACCAGCCGCCAGATCGATCGTCCTGTCCGTCCGATGTTCGCCGAGGGATTCAAGTGCGAGACGCAAGTCATCGCGTTCGTCCTCTCCGCCGATGCCAGTAACGATCCGGACGTTCTCGGAATCAACGGCGCATCCGCCGCTCTCACCCTTTCCGATATTCCGTTCCTTGGTCCCATCGGCGCCGTGCGTGTGGGCCAGCTCAACGGCCAGTTCGTGATCAATCCAACCTACGACGAGATGCGCGAGAGCACGCTGAACATCATGGTCGTCGGCACCGCCGATGGAATCGTGATGATCGAGTCCGGCGCAAAAGAAGTGAGCGAAGAATTAGTCGTCGACGCGATTGATTTCGGCCACACCGAAGTCAAAAAGATCTGCGCCGCCATCAATGATCTGCGCGCGAAGGCCGGCAAGAAAAAACGTGAAGTCACGCCGCCGGAATTCGATCAGAAATATTACAACGATCTGAAAAAGAAAGTCGGAGCGGAGTTGTCGGATGCGCTGGATACCAAGAAGCATCCGAAAGCCGAAAGCTACACGTTAGTCAAAGACATCAAGAAAAAGCTGCAAGCAGAAATTCCCGAGGACGACGAAAAAGCCCTAGCGAAGTTGAAACAGTATTACGAAACGCTGCGCGAACGAATCTTCCGCGAAGAGGTGTTAGAGAAGAAACGCCGCCCCGATGCCCGCGCCTTCGACGAAGTTCGCGACATCTGGATCGAAGCCGGCGTTCTGCCGCGCACCCACGGCAGCGCCATCTTCACCCGCGGCGAAACCCAAGCCCTGGTTACCACAACATTAGGCACCAGCGATGACATGCAGCGCCTCGAAGGCTTTGAAGGCGAAGCCAAGAAACGCTTCATGCTGCATTACAACTTCCCGCCGTTTTCCGTTGGCGAAGTTGCGTTCTTGCGCGGGGCCGGTCGGCGCGAGATTGGACACGGCGCTCTCGCAGAGCGCGCGGTGTCGGCGGTGTTGCCGTCGGAGGAGTCATGGCCTTACGCGATGCGCGTGGTCTCTGACATTCTGGAGTCGAACGGATCGTCGTCGATGGCGACAGTTTGCGGTGCGTCGTTGTCGTTGATGGATGCGGGCGTTCCGCTGAAGGCTCCCGTAGCCGGAGTCGCGATGGGATTGGTGAAGGAAGGCGAGCAGTATGCCATTCTCACCGACATTGCGGGCGCGGAAGATCACTACGGCGACATGGATTTTAAAGTCGCCGGAACGAAAGATGGAATCACCGCGCTGCAGATGGATATAAAAGTCGCTGGCATCACCTCGCAGATTATGCGTGAAGCGCTGGCGCAAGCGAAGCGCGGGCGGTTGCACATTCTCGGCAAGATGGAAGAAGTGATTACTTCGGGACGCGAGAAGATTTCTGATTTCGCTCCGCGTTTCTACACGGTGCAGATTCCGGTCGACAAGATTCGCGATCTGATTGGGCCGGGCGGAAAGATGATTCGCAGCATCGTGGAGCAAACCGGAGTCAAGATCGACGTGGAAGATTCCGGGTTGGTGAAAGTGGCGTCGAGCGATCAGGCGTCGGCGGCGAAGGCGCTGCAGATCATCGGCGATCTCACGGCGACCGCCGAAGTTGGAAAGACATATTTAGGAAAGGTAACGCGGCTGGCTGATTTCGGCGCGTTCGTCGAAATCATTCCGGGGACCGATGGATTGCTGCACATCAGCGAAGTGGCGGAGCATCGCATTGCCGATGTTCGCGACGAGTTGAAGGAGGGCGATCAGGTCCTGGTGAAGGTGCTGGCGGTCGAGGGCAATCGCATCCGGCTATCGCGCAAAGCGATTTTGAAAGAGCAGCGGGCGAAGATGGGTGGCGGAGATGGCGCGGCTCCGGTCGAAGGCGGTGGCGACGAGCGAGAAGCGGTTCCCGCTCCGGCATTAACCGGATCAATGGTGATTGAAGGCGGCGGCGATTTTCCCGATGATGAGCCGAACTTCAACCGCGAGGGCGGAGCGCCAGTGAGCAGCGCTGATCGTCCACATGGAGACCGTCCTCACGGCGGAGATCGTGGTGGACGTGGCGGACGGCCCGGTGGTGGTGGCGGTCGGGATCGCGGACGCGGCGGACGGGGTGGAAGGCCCGGTGGTGGCGGACGGGATCGCGGCGGACGCGGCGGTCCGGGCGGGGGAAGACACTAGAGCCTTTTTGCCACGGATTTACGCCCATTGAAACTAGAGGCCACGACACCAGTCGTGGCCTTTTCTTGTCGCCATCACTCGCTCAATTAAAATAACTTCCATCATGACTAATCGCTCGGTAGTGGTATTCGATCTTGGCGGAGTATTGATCGATTGGAACCCGCGTCATTTATATCGGAAACTTTTCCCTGGAGACGAGGCGGCCATGGAGCATTTCCTGGCCAACGTGTGCACCACTTCGTGGAACTCTCAGCAGGATGCGGGACGAACATTTGCCGAGGCCTGCGCGTTGCTAAAGTCGGAGCATCCCAACCATGCGGACTTGATCGATGCGTGGATCGAGCGTCAGCCGGAGATGGTGGCGGGAGCGATCGGTGGCACGGTTGAGATCCTCGCAGAATTGCGCGCCCGTAAAGTTCCTCTGTATGCGCTCAGCAACTGGTCGGCAGAGACTTTTCCCATCGTTCTGAAGCGATTCGAATTCCTGCACTGGTTTCAAGGGATAGTACTTTCCGGCGAAGTGCGCCTGCTCAAGCCTGACCCTCGTATCTTTCATCTGTTCTTCAAAACTCACGGCATCGACCCTGCGGAAGCCGTATACATCGACGACTTAAAAGCGAACGTAGAAGCCGCAACTGCACTGGGCATGCACGGCATTCTGTTTACTGATCCTGTTTCGCTTCGTGAGGAACTGGTGAAGGGGGGGCTGCTGGATGCGGCCAGTCCACGCATCGAGCATGCCGCCGCATGGGTGGCGGATCTGGAGCGCGCCCGCGCATTCTACGAACGCTGGTTCAAAGCTACAGCTGGCCCCATGTACTCGAGTGCGAAGCGCGATTTCAAATCGTATTTCCTTTCGCTGGGAACGGGTCCGCGGATTGAGCTGATGAAATCGCCGGGAGAAGCCTCACGCCCGGCGCACCTTGCCATCTCAGTAGGATCGCGTGCCGCAGTCGATCGTCTGATCAAGGAGATGGAAGCCACAGGAGTTCGCGTCGTGAGCGCACCTCGAATTACGGGCGATGGATACTACGAAGCTGTGATTGCCGATACGGAAGGTAATTTGATCGAGATTACGTCCTGAGCTGCGCCTTCCGGAACGGCGGAGATCGCAGCCAGACAACCCCGCTGTGCTCGGAAAGGAAGAACCCTGTGATCTAGGCGAATTCAATACACTTAGAACAATTGCAACGGTAGGAGGAATTGCCGGGCATGGTGGCGTGGCCACAGGTGGGACAGAGGAACCATTCTCCGTCGGCTCGGGCCTTCATGAGCTTGAAATTACGATCCTCGACGCAGTAGGGGCAGCGAACGGCGCCGCGGCTATCGCCCTTGACTCCTTTCACTTTGACAACGAGGGCGTAACATTTTTCGTGGACGGGAAGGCCGCGGTCGTCGATGGCGGACGCCCCGGGAGCGAGAGGCTTGGAGCAGATCGCGCAGCTGGAGGTTTTGGCGTTCATCATTATCGCTATCGCTTTTGCTGCCTGAGGCGGACCGGAAAATAGTTTCCAGTCGAGGCGCTTGATTTGTATGTCCGCCAGCGAACCGATGGTTTGTTTTTTTTCCTGTAGAAGCGGCCGAGTAAACACTTTGCGGTATCGAAGCCTCTCAATGAAGGAGTCTATGCATAGGTGGGTTCGCATTCTTGGTGTCTTTTTCCTGTTAGTGGTCGGCGCCGGAGCCGGCGGAGCTGCGCCTCAAACGAGTGGTCCGGAGAACCAGAAGTCGAAATCGCCGGCGACGCGGGTGATCGGACGCAAGCTTCAGGAAAAAGGCGTGCCGAATTTTGGCGAGGTTACGCCAACGCTATACCGCGGTGGCCTCTCGCATACCGCGGGCTTAAAGGTGCTGGCGAAGATGGGGATTAACGTTGTGGTCGATACTCATGCCAATGACGTTAACGAAGAAAAGACGGTGAAGAGTTTGGGGATGGAATATGTGGCGATTCCGTGGCATTGTCCGTGGCCAAGGGATAAAGTATTCGCCAGGTTTCTTAAAGTTTTGCAGGAGAACAAAGGGAAGAAAGTTTTTGTGCATTGCCGCCTGGGAGACGACCGCACGGGAATGATGGTCGCAGCTTACCGTATGGCGGACGAAGGGTGGACCGCGGACGAGGCGATGAACGAGATGAAGACGTTCGGCTTCACGCGGGCGCATCATTTCATCTGCCCCGGACTGGCGAGATACGAAAAACATTTTCCTGAACGGTTGAAGAAAAGTCCGGCGTTTGCGGAGGTTCGAAAGAAGCAGTAGGGTGCGCGGCAA
>JBAVUV010000795.1:0-4669 GCA_049696955.1 Candidatus Sulfotelmatobacter sp.
AGATTCGGCAGAACGAAGTTCATGGCAAACTGAATGGCGGCGGAAATCTGCTGGTGATTCGTACGGGAGATGGATCAATCCGGCTGCGGAAGGGCTAGGGGCCCCGCTTCCTTTCTTTGATGATTCTCCTGACTCCCGTCTGACATTTACGTTATAATGTCTGACGTATGGCATCACATCGCATTACGGTAAGAGTTCCCGCGACTCTCGGCACTCGCCTTCGCCATAGCTCTCGGGTGAGTGGACAAACTCCATCGGACCTTGTGCGTATCGCGTTAGAGAATTACCTGCGCGGGGAAAGCAGGACAGATTCGGCTTACGAGTTGGCGGATGCAGCTGGATTGATCGGGTGCCTGCGACATGCTCCGAAAGACTTGAGCACGAACCGGCGACATTTTCAGGGCTTCGGAAGCGGTAAATGAAGCGCGGTCCCGGGCGGCGGATTCTTGTAGACACAGGTCCGCTGGTAGCCATTCTTTCCCGAGAAGATTTACATCATCAAGCCTGTGTAGATGTGCTTCATGGGATTGCTGGCCCGCTGCTTTCTTGCTGGCCCGTGATGACGGAGGCAGCCTGGCTGTTGAGGCAGTCTCCGCGTGCGATTCAGCAGCTTTTAGGCAGCGTGGAGACAGGTTTTCTTGAACTGTTACCGTTGGCCGGAGTGGAAGCCAAAAACATAGCAGCGCTCATGAAGAAATATGAAAGCATGCGCCCGCAGCTGGCCGACGCAGCTTTGGTTCATCTCGCCGGACGGGAAGGGATCGATACCATCTTTACTTTGGATCGCCGCGATTTTTCGATTTACCGAACCAGCCGCAGACGATCTTTTCACATTCTTCCGGAAATGTAGTACTTTCTTGGGTCCCGGTGGTTTCGATTTGCCGGTAGCTTAGTTCCCGACGTGCTACGGCTGCAAAGCGAGAGGAAGCCTTTATGACACTGTTACGTCGAATGCTTGTTGCGTTTGTATTCTTCATTTTTATCTCCTTGGCCAGCGCGCAGCAAGCTGTGCCCGCCACGAAACACGAACCTGCGCTGGATGTTACCTCCATGGATCGCAGCGTGGACCCTTGCGTGGATTTTTTCCAATATTCCTGCGGTGGCTGGATCAAGAGTAATCCGATTCCTCCCGACCAGTCTTCGTGGGATACGTATTCAAAAATGCAGGATGAGAACCGGGAACGTCTGCGCGGAATTCTGGAAGCAGCTGCCAAGGTCAATTCCAGCCGCGATGCCTCCGAGCAGAAAATTGGCGATTACTATTCTTCCTGCATGGACGAGACAGCAATCAACGGAAAGGGAACAGAACCGCTCGAGCCACAGTTGGATCGTATTACACAGTTAGCTTCCAAAGCAGAAATCGCTGACATAGCCGCTGCCATGGTAGATGACAACGTCTTATTTGGCTTCGACTCGACGCAAGACTATAGAGATGCAAGTCAAGTAATCGCCGAAGCTGATCAGGGGGGCCTCGGATTGCCGGACCGCGATTATTACTTGAAGGAGGACGCGAAGTCAGTCGACCTGCGTAAAGCCTATGTGGTGCACGTGCAGAAAATGTTCGAGCTGTTAGGTGATAAACCAGATGCGGCGGCTGCCGAGGCGCAGACCGTGATGCGTATTGAAACCGCGCTGGCCAAAGGATCGATGACGCGCGTGGAGCGTCGCGATCCCAAGAACCTCGACCATAAGATGACGAGCGTGGAATTCGAGAAAATCAGTCCTGACTTTCAGTGGCAAATTTACTTCACAAAAGTTGGGCTTCCTTCACTTGGCTCGTTGAATGTCGCGTCTCCCGGCTTCTTCAAGGCGCTGAATGAGGAAATCGCAAAGGAAAATCTGGCCGACTGGAAAGTTTATTTGCGATGGCACCTGATCCACGCGAATGCGCCGTTTCTTTCGTCATCCTTGGTGAATGAGAATTTCGCCTTTTACGGTAAGACCTTGCGCGGACAGCAGGAGTTGCAACCACGCTGGAAGCGTTGCACGCAAAATGTCGATAACGACCTTGGAGAAGCGCTGGGCCAAGTCTATGTGGAAAAATATTTCAGCCCTGAGGCCAAGCAGCAGGCGCTGAAGATGGTGAAGGAAATCGATGTGGCCATGGCCGCAGACATCAATGCATTGCCCTGGATGTCAGCCGCCACGAAGCAGCAGGCGCTGGTGAAGTTGCACGGCATGGCAAACAAGATCGGCTATCCCGATAAATGGCGCGACTACAGCAAGCTGGAAATCGTCCGCGGAGATGAACTCGGGAACGTGGAGCGCGCGCGAAAATTTGAATTCAACCGCGAATTGGCGAAGATCGGCAAGCCCGTGGATCGCGGCGAGTGGGATATGACTCCGCCCACCGTAAACGCGTATTACAACCCGCAGATGAACGATATTAATTTCCCCGCGGGTGTGCTGCAGCCGCCGGCGTTCGATCCTGACTCAGATGCAGCTCCGAACTATGGCGACACTGGTGGCACGATTGGCCACGAACTGACGCACGGATTTGACGACGAGGGCCGCCAGTTCGATGCTCAGGGCAATCTGCGCGATTGGTGGACGGCGGAAGACGGAAAAGAGTTCGTGAAGCGTGCCAGCTGCATTTCAGACCAATACTCCACTTACACGATTATTGACGACATCAAGATCAACGGAAAGCTGACGCTGGGAGAAGACGTTGCCGATCTCGGCGGATTGATCCTGGCCTACATGGCGTGGAAAGAAGATACGAAGGGACAGAACCTGCAACCAATCGACGGTCTCACTCCCGACCAAAGATTTTTTGTAGGCTACGGCCAAAGCTGGTGCGGAGAGACTCGAGATGAGACCAAGCGCCTGCGCGCGACCGTGGATCCGCACTCTCCTGAAAAATACCGGACCAATGGCGTGGTTTCGAACATGCCAGAATTCCAGGAGGCATTTCACTGTAAGGCGGGATCGCCCATGGTGAATCAGAACCGCTGCCGGGTGTGGTAAACGAAGCTACCGGCTCGAGGCGAATCGAAAGTTTGCAAAAACTATTGCAGCTCTTCTTTGGTGGGGTTGTAGTAGAAGCGGAAACGCAGCGCCAGGAACTGGCCGCCAAATTCGCTGGGCAGAGGAGGAAACGGATCCGACCCAACGATGCCCGCCCACGCCGCGCGATCAAGCGGAGAGTCTCCGGAGGGTGAGACCAGTTTCATGCCAGCGACTTTCCCATCTTTGGTAATCGCGAATTCGATAATCAAGTTGCCATGTTTGAACTGCGCCGATTCTGGAATAGCGTTGTACCAATTCTGACGCACGTCATGCAAAACCCGCTGGAGATAAGGGCCGAAGTCAACGCCCATCGTGTCGCTTAGAATCTCGAACGGCCCCATTTGGGCGCCGTGCGCCCCGGTTCCCAGCCCATAATCACCACCGCTACCTTGGCCTCCAGTCCCGGGTCTGGCGGCCGCCCGCGCAGCCTCCTGAATGGCAGAGCCCGCGGACATGGAACCCGCATATTTCTTAAACTCATTTTCGACACTGGGCGTGGCCGGCGTCTGCAGTTGCGCAGTTTGTTGGTTCGCCGGAGGTGGCGGCTGAGGCGCGGGCTGGTTTTGTGAAAATCCGGCCGCCGACTTTGTTGTCGGCTGTTCCATTCGCGGAGCACTCGAACCTGGCGCTCCCGGTGGCGGGGCTGCCAAGCTCTTGCGAAGTTCCTTCAGGTCGAGTTGAGGATGCCGCGTCATGGCAACGCGGTCCTTGTCGGAAGCGATATTCGTGTTGGGCCTATGCGGCAACTTCTGCAAATCGGGAGGCAACTCTAGAAAAGTTAGGTCCTTACCAGCAGTAAGATTTTTCGTGGCCACCGCTGTGTGCCATGGAAAGTATTTTTCAAAGAAATCGATCTTTGCAAGAAAAACAATAAGCAGCAGGTGGACAATAATCGAAATCCACGCCGCTTCCCGCCGCCGCGAACGCGTGAGATCATCCTGCAACTGAATGAGTAAGTGCGGGACACGCGCGTCTTCATCGAGATCGCGGTAGGCCGTTTCCCATCCCTGAGCGTCGTAGAGGCCGAGTTGTTCCGGCTGCGGCTTTTCAGGAGGGGCCACCGGATCCTGGAATGGGATTTGCGTGATCGGCATGAACTAAGTTTGTCCCGAGCTGGCCTGTCCGTTAGACACACATTCCCGAAGGTGCGTTGCATCCGGTCTTGCTGGGACGACGCAATCGACGAGCGTGCTCAAAGCTAGTCTTATTTTCGCATCTTTCAAGCGATTCTGCTCACTGACAAATGGCGCGGGACTTAGGTGTGTAAACAATTGTAAAACACAGCCAGAACCCCGCCTGTACAGCTTCCGGAAAAGCCGCCGAACGTAGCAAATCTTTTCGTCAGCTGCGTAGGATATGTCGGATAAGACCGCTAGCTGTCCTTTAGCTGTCCTTGCGATAGAGGAGGTCTTTCATCGCTTTTCTCCGGGCTTCGTTCGCTTCGGCGAGAGCCTTGCGTTCGTCGGCATCCATCCCTTGTTTCGCAGTAGGCTCAGTGTTTTCGGGGTCGCTGCACGCTGGACAGCGGTTGGCAAAGCCGGGCTTATCCGGCTTCAGTTCAAACTCTTCTGAACAGACAGCGCAGACTCGAATAGGAAATGCCATCCAACTGTTAATGATACAACCAGAGAATTATTCTTGATGCCAGTAAGCTCAGTAA
>JBAVUV010000796.1:0-2615 GCA_049696955.1 Candidatus Sulfotelmatobacter sp.
GGTACCTCGATGACCACTCCGATGGTTTCAGCTGGCCGTTGCGGCGAGTGGCGCATATGCTTGGGTAAAAGAAAAATCTCGCCTTCTTTAATCGGGATTTCCAACGGGGGCTTGCCAGGCGTCTCCATGATGCGAAGAGCAATCTCGCCCTTAAGTTGATAGAAGAATTCTTCAGTGGGATCGTCGTGGTAGTCACGACGTTGGTTGGGGCCACCCACGACGGTCACCATCATCTCGCCGTCTTCCCATACCTGCGCGTTGCCGACCGGAGGTTTGAGCTTCTCCTTGTTCTGTTCGATCCAGGCCTGGAAGTTGAAAGCCTTGAGATTCTTGATGGACGCCATCATCTCTCCTATTTCTGGGGCTTGTAAGCCATCGCCTTGATCTCGATCAGCAATTGCGGATGCGGCAGTTGGTGCACGGCCACGGTCGTTCTTGCCGGCCCGTCGTATCCGAAAAACTCACCATATACTTCGTTGTAGCCGGCGAAATCATTCATGTTTATCAGATAAGCGGAGAGTTCGACTACATCTGTCAGCTGCGCTCCCGCGCTATGCAGAATGTCGCGAACGTTCTCGATTACCGCTCGGGTTTGTTCGCGGATATCAAGCTTTGTGGCACCGAGTGGATCAACGTCGGCGCCGGCAATAGTATTGTCGGCGCGTCGTGCGCTCGTGCCGGAAACAAACAGAAAGTCACCCGCACGCTTGATATGAGGATATTTGCCGCGCGGTGTCGCTTTCCCTTCAACTACTTTGCTCTCGATCGTGCCCATATTCTTAAAGTCGGATGCAAATATTGTTCAGCTCGGAATAGAAATTCAGTGAATGGATTCCACCTTCGCGGCCAATTCCTGAAAGGCCCACTCCGCCGAACGGAGTTCGCAGGTCGCGCAGGAACCAGCAATTTACCCAAGTGATGCCGACATTAATCTGTTGTGCTACGCGATGTCCGCGTTTTAAGTCACTGGTCCATATCGACGACGCGAGCCCGTACTTCGTATCGTTCGCCATCGCCACAGCTTCTTCCTCCGAATCGAATGGCGCAACGTGACACACCGGCCCAAATATCTCTTCCTTCACGCATCGAGCCGATTCGGCAAGCCCAGTATAGATGGTCGGTTGCACGTAGAAGCCGTTGCTTCGGGTGTCGTCAAATTTCGGAGCGCTTCCGCCCGTGATTACCGTAGCGCCTTCTTCTTTGGCCAATCGGTAGTAGGAGAGAACTTTCTCTCGATGTTGCGCCGAGATCAGCGGTCCGAAATCGGTCTGCGCGTCGGTGGGCCAGCCTGCATTCAGGCTTTCCGCTTTTTCTTTAAGAGCATCGACCACCTTATCGAAAATACTGCGTTCTGCATAAACACGCTCCACGCACAAACAGACTTGTCCGGTATTAAGAAAAACCGCGTCGGATAAACCGCTGACGGTCTCTTCGAAATTACAATCCGCAAATACGATGGCCGCATTCTTCCCGCCCAGTTCAAAAGAAACCGGTTTGACCGTAGGCGCCACAGCTTTCATGATGGCAGCTCCAGTCCGGGATTCCCCAGTGAATGTGATCGCGTCCACGTCTGGATGTTTGGACAAAAACTCTCCCGCAGACCCCGGCCCGAAGCCGTGCACTACGTTATAGACGCCGTTCGGGATTCCAGCATCTTGCATGGCCTCCGCGAGAAGCGTAGCGGTGGCCGGAGTTTCTTCCGAAGGTTTAACCACCACTGCGTTCCCGCAGGCTAAAGCAGGCGCCACTTTCCAAGTCAGCAAAAGGAGCGGCAGATTCCATGGAGTGATCACACCTACTACGCCCAACGGCTTGCGCAGCGCGTAGTTCAGAGCGCGCATCCCGTCCGGAGTTTCGCTTTGAAATGCTTCCATCCCAGACATTTTTATGAGGTCGGCGAACACTCTGAAATTCGCAGCTGCGCGAGGAACGTCGAGTTTGGCGGCCAGAGAGATGGGCTTGCCGGTGTCCGCGACTTCGGCCTCAACGAAGCAGTCAAAGCGCTTCTCGATCGCGTCCGCTACTTTGTGCAGCCGCGCCGCTCGCTCGCGTATTCCGAGTTGCCCCCATTCCCCATAAAAGGAGCGTCCGGCAGCGTGGACCGCCTCATCCACCTGCTCTTCCGTTGCTTCCGTGACCTGACCGATGACCGTCCCATCCGCCGGATTCACATCGTCGAACTTTTGCTTTCCGGGCAGGAAACGGCCATCAATATAATTTTGGATTAATTTCACGAGATCCTCAGGCAGGTCTACGCAATCGTAGCAGGCTGGCAGGAAACGGGGCAATCTCCCGGCGGAGTTGCTTCAGCTGAATCGCTCGTCCAAGTACCGACTCAACGCATCTTGCCAGGAAGGCATTGCAACGCCGAACGCCAACCGACTCGCGGGCGATAACACCGAATAGGCGGGCCGCGGCGCTGGACGGGCCATCCGTTCACTAGTCGTTGCCTTCACATCTGTGGTCAGGCCGGCACTTTGCACGATCTGTTGCGCGAATTCAAACCAGGTGCAGTTACCCGCATTCGTTACATGGATAATCCCTTCCGCGTCCTTTCGGCACAAGGAAATGATCGATCGCGCTAAGTCGACCACATAGGTGGGACACCCACGTTG
>JBAVUV010000797.1:0-5376 GCA_049696955.1 Candidatus Sulfotelmatobacter sp.
CGTTTGGATGCCGCAGCTTGCGCGCAACAATGGCTTCCGTCTGAAAGCGTTGCAAAAAGCTGGCATTGCCCGCAATGTCGTCGTTGACAATCTTGATGGCGCAAATCTCGTTGAACGTGAGATGCCGTCCGCGATAAACGAGCCCCATGCCGCCGATTCCAATCCGTTCAATGATCTGATATTTATTGCGGATGATCATACCAGGCTGAAGTTCATGCGCCACCTGTAGCCGCGTGTGATCGGTTGGACACACCTCATGTTCGGTGGAATAAGTCTTCTGGCATGAAGTGCAATATTTCATGAGTTGTGACTGAAACCCTTCGCCGCCCATGTGGGGACAGCCGCCCTCGGCTGTCCGCCGAGCGCAGCGAGGCCGCATCCAATTCCGCCCCAATCGGCGCCAAGTCGCCAATTCGCGTAAAAGAGTAGCACGGAACTCGTACCCAGCGTTACCTCGTCGCGAAACGGGAATCGCTTATAGGATCAGGATTCCGCTACTCATTGACTTCGTCCCTCACCCGACTTAATATCGCCCCCATGTTCCCGCGGGATTTCAGGCGGAACGGGAATCCGCTCATGAACGTTCGCCATCGAATCGTGAATGTTGTTTTAATCTCTGCCGTCGCCGCAGCTCTCGTCTTTCCGCCGGTCTCCGCGCAAACGCAGAATTTCGCCATTCTTCACAAACAAGCCAAAGAAGGAAACGCCGAGGCCCAGTACGAATTAGCCAAAGCCTATTACACGGGAACCGGCGTTCCGAAAGATTCGAAACAGGGGCTGGAATGGTTGCGCAAATCCGCGGATCAGGGCCACCCCGGCGCGGAGTTCGCTCTGGCCGTCCTTTACAGAAAGGGAGAATTAAAAGATCCAAAGCAAGGACTGGTGTGGCTGCGGAAATCTGCCGTGCACAACAACGCGGCGGCCGAGTACGAACTGGGCTGTCTGTTTCGCGACGGGGAAGGTGGAGTTGCGAAAAATCCGCATGAAGCCGCGGGATGGCTTCGCAAAGCCGCGCGTCAACAAAATCAGCCTGCGCAAAACGCTCTGGAACAGATGCTCAAGAAGGGCGCGATCTCGCGGACGGAAGCAAACTGGAAAGCTCCGGATCTGGTTGCAAAAACTCCAGAACCGGTGATCGAAGCAAAAACGGAGCCGAAGACAGAAGCGAAAACGGAAAACTTAAAGCCGTTCTCGCTGCCGGAAGTAGAAAAAGGACTGCAGGGCGGAATCACCTGCAAGCGCCTCGCAACTCTCATTGACAAATTTAAAGTGGATTTTTCTCTGAGCGACGATATTCGTCAACGCCTCAGCAAAGCCGGAGCCGACGATAATTTACTGGCCACCATTTCCGCTTCCCGGAGGCCGTTGTAATCTGCGCCGACGGCTTATATGCGAAACTCAACTTGTTAAGCGTTGGTAGAGCGATGCAGCTTCGCGGCACCGCTCTTCGCAGTGCGCGCTGCAAGGTCTTCGAAAGAAGGCACGGATTCGGGAACGATCAATTTTCGCTCGGCTGGCTGAACGCCAGTGCGAATCGCATCGGTGAGCATCTCCAACGCCAGGTCCGCAATGGGACGTATAAAAATTGTCGCCGCCAGCACCCCGCTTCGTACCCAGGCCTGTCCGGTCTTCGGCAAGCCATCACAGCCCGTGAACGGAATCTTCAGCCAGCGCTCGCGATCACTCCCTGCGATCTCTTCAAAAGCCTTTCTTGCGCCCGCGGCCATGCTGTCGTCTTGCGCTCCCACCAGATCGATGCGCGTCTCTTGCGAAGTGCGCAACCGCAACCACGAAGTAACTGCCCGGTGTGCGCTCTGCTCCGTCCAGTTCGCTCGCATTGTTTTCACTTGAATATTCGCAGGCTTGGTGCGGTTCATGCCGGCAGTTCGCTCATTGGCGGCAGAACTGTTCGCTGGACCCTCAATATATAAAAGCGAACCGCCCTGCGGCAGCAACGCCGCAAACTGTTTCCCCTGAATCTCTCCGACCTCGCCATGATCGGAGCTGATCGAGAACACCGGCACCTGGCAAGTCTGCCGGAGTTGGTGAACATAATCCGCCTCGTGATTCAGAATCACCCAGCCAATATCCGCGGCCGTGGCGGCACGTGCCACTTGGGGAAACCCCGTTCCACCCGCTGGCTCGAACACAATCGCGTCCGGACGCGACGCCGCCGACCCTTGAATGTAGTGCAGCAATTGCTGGCTCTGCGTGACCGCGTCATTATTGGCATGAATGATTTTCAGGTCCACGCCCAACCGCCGCGCAGCTTTTTCCGCCGCAGCCGCTTGCTCCTGCTGATAGTCGTTGTCGTCGTTGGTGAGAGAGACCAGGAAATTGAGTTTTTTCATCACTGCCCCAAGTCGTAATCATAGCCAACTTTGCCGTTCTCCGATGGTAACCAGAGTAACTACCGATTTCACCTTCGATAATTTCTGGATTGCGATTCGCCAAACAATCGGACTACCAGGAAAATATCACGCTCGTTTTTTTTCGTTTCAAAACCTCGTCGATGCCGTAACTCCTTGTTGCGACCGTATTTCTGAACCATCACGGGTGATAACCAACCGAATACCTCCGCCCAAAGGCGCAATTGCTTTATAGGCGCGGTTCTGCGGTAATCCAATGCTGAGGATGTTTCTCTAAATTTTCTTATGGATACTGTCTTATTGCGAAACTCGGAATTTGCTGAAGACACTGCCACTCCGCACTTGGCACAACTTTTCGTGCGCTCGCAGTCGGTAGTTTCACGCCACGTCGGCGGAGAGACCTTGATCGTTCCCGTGCGCGGCAAAGTTGGAGATTTAGCGTCGATCTACAGCTTCAATCCAACCGGCTCTTTAATCTGGCAATCGCTCGAATCGCCCAAAAGTCTAGACGAATTGGTCAGCGTTGTCGAAAGCGAATATGCGGTCGAGCGCGATCAGGCGGAACGGGACGTGAAACAGTTCCTGCACGACATGCTGGCGGCGGACTTAGTGCAGATTCGTGGCACGGCGGCCTGTCAGCAGGCTCACATAAATAGCGATCGTTTACAGGCGCAACTTGGATAAATCAGGGGGACCATGGAACAACTGAGTTACGGGGCGTTCAGCGCAGATCTGCACCAGCGCCAATCCGGCCAACGCGTGCCCGTGCAGGTTTCCATCGAGGTTACACGACGCTGTCCGCTCGAATGCCAGCACTGCTACAACAATCTTCCCATGGGCGATCAAACCGCCCGCAGCCGTGAAATGACCACTGAAGAGCATTTCAAAATGCTCGACGAGCTGGTCGAGATGGGCTGCTTCTGGCTAATCTATACTGGCGGCGAAATTTTCGCCCGCAAGGATTTTCTTGAGATTTACACCCACGCCAAGAGGAAAGGTTTTCTAATCACTCTCTTCACCAACGGCACGCTGATCACGGAAAAAATCGCAGACTATCTGGTTGAGTGGCCGCCATTCGCCATCGAGATCACGTTATACGGCCGCACCCGTGAAACCTACGAGGCCCTCACCTCAATTCCCGGCTCCTACGACCGGTGTCTGCGCGGAATCAAACTTTTACGCGAACGCGGATTGCCGGTGAAGTTGAAGACCGTGGCCACCACCATCAACAAGCATGAAGTTTCCGCCATGCGGCAGTTTGCAGAGGAGGAGTTGGGTGTCGAGTTCAAGATGGATGGCCAGATCAATCCCCGGATTGACTGCTCTCAGAGTCCGCTCGCAGTGCGGCTTTCCCCAGAAGATGTGGTGGCTCTCGATATGCATGCTCCCAAGGGTGTCAGCGAATACCGCAGATTGGCCCAGGATGAAATGGAGCATCCCCCCAGCCTGTCGAAGAACGATACCGTGTATTTCTGCGGTGGAGGTTTGAATTCGTTTGCCATCAACGCCTATGGAGAAATGGGAATTTGCGTAATTTCGCAGCAAGAGACATTTGACATTCGCCGGGACGGTCTGCAGCTCACGTGGGAGCATTCTCTCAAAGAGTTGCGCACGCGCAAACGTACCCGCGTCACAAAATGCATTCAGTGTCGAATTCAATCGCTCTGTGGAATGTGCCCCGCGAACGGCGAAATGGAGAACGGCGATCGCGAGAGTCCAGTCGATTTTCTTTGCAACGTGGCACATCTTCGCGCAGCTGTGATCGGAGCTGAAATCCCAGAGCACGGAGAGTGTGAGTTCTGTGCAGGTGGTAATCAGCACCAGGAGTTGCTGGAGTCCGCGCGCCGTATCCGGAGCAAAGAGGTCGACGTAGACAGTTGGACGAGCATGCAGCAAATTTTTCCGATCCTGAATAATGCCGGCGCCGCTGCGGGCTGCGGCGGCTGTGGTGGTCACTGACCATAAAGCCAGAATCAAGGGCCCTATGAATCAGAAGGCAAATCAAACCGAGGGCAAGAAACCTTACGAGTCGCCGAAACTGACGACTATCAGTCTCCGCCCCGAGGAGGCAGTTTTAGGTCATTGCAAAGTTGCCGGCACGGGGGGGCCGGGCGGCATCTGTGGGTTCACCTGCATGAACGCGGGATCCTAGCTGCTACGAATTCCCGGAGGGTACGGTCGGAAATGACGAGCCATCCTGTGCCGCCGCTGACGAAATTCGATGATTCTGGTGCTGCACTGTGTGGTGGATTTTCTGTGGGCGGCGTATCTGTCGGGCTGGCAGGTCGGCGCAGCGCTGATGTAGCGTTAGTCCCGCCCCTTCAGCCTTTTCGGATTGATGGAAGCGCCTCCGATATTCACGTTCGAGTTGAGTGGGTTGCCGGAATCGATTCGTGCCGCGTTCCTCCGCTGTTCGAATCGGGCGCTGTGTGGCGCGTTTATGAAGGGGAAGATCACCTCCAGTTCGACTTCAACGTTCCTTTTCTGGGAGCACAGCCCTATAAGAGGCTGATCGTTGACGGTCGCTTCCGCAACGCGACACTACAGATGAATGAAGAATCCTTCGCGACTTTACCCAGCGTTCCGGAACCCCTCGAGTATCCCCTCGACGAGCTCCTGATCATGCATCGCCTCACGCAGGAACACGGGATTGAGCTCCACGGAGTCGGCATCTCCGGACCAGACGGAGAAAGCAATTTATTCGTCGGACATTCCGGCGCAGGGAAGAGCACGACTGCACGGCTCTGGACCTCACTCCACAAAGTAGAGATCCTCAGCGACGACCGCATCATCGTTCGTGAACACCCGGTCCGTGAACACCCGGTCCGCGAACGCCCGGCCCGCGAACACCCGGCCGCTGAAAATAAAGTCCGCAAAGAGAAATCTTACGAAGGTAACCTCTTCGCAGACCCCACCCAGATCTACATGTACGGGACGCCCTGGCACGGCGAAGCCCATTTTGCGCTCCCGCAACGCGCTCCGCTGAAGAGAATTTTCGTTCTCGAGC
>JBAVUV010000798.1:0-4679 GCA_049696955.1 Candidatus Sulfotelmatobacter sp.
GTATGAGGTGCCGGGCTTCCGCTTGGCGCGTCTGGCTGTGGATCGCAGGTGGCAGGGGCAGGGTATCGGCGGCCAACTTCTGCTCGCCGCAGGCCGGCGCTGTCTGTTGGCTTCGGCGGAGGTTGGAGGCGTCGTGCTCGTGATTGACGCCAAGAATGAAAGAGTTGCAGGATGGTATGGCAGCTATGGCGCGGTGCCTCTGTTAGACGCGCCATTAACTTTGCTGCTGCCGCTCGTGACTGTTCAAGCGGCCCTTAAGAAGGGCGGGAAATAGCGGATGGCTGGAATCTCCTGAGTTAACTACAACCCCTTGGGCTTACCGACTCGCAACCCCATCCCATTCAGCTTCGCATTTCGATTCCCCTGCCGCATGATTTGTGCATCTTAGATGTGTTTATAGGCTAAACTCCCACATCTGGGCAGTTTAGGCCGTTGTTGGACATAATACTGGGATCGGCATTCATCCCTGAACGAGAGAGGGAAACTATGGCAGCGTCGGTCTGGTCTGGACACCTAACCTTCGGTCTCATCTCCATGCCGGTGCGCTTGTTTTCGGGCGCGCGCAGCAGCGGAATTTCTTTCAATATGCTTCACCGGCCGGATAAGGTACGGGTGAAGCAGCAATATATTTGTCCGGCGGAAAATGTGGTTGTGGACCGCAGCGAAATCGTGAAGGGTTACGAGTTTCGCAAGGACGAATACATCGTGATCGAGCCGGAGGAGATCAAGAAGATCGAACCGCAGACCGCGAAGACCATGGAGATTCTTGAGTTCGTGAAGGCCAGCGAGGTCGATCCGGTTTATTTCGAGTCTTCGTATTACATGCTGCCGGAAGAGGCAGGACGCCGTCCTTATGCGCTGCTGACCAAGGCGCTCGAAGAAAGCGAGTATGTGGCGATCGCCAAGATCACAATGCATAACCGCGAGTACACGGTATTTCTGCGGCCCCACGAAGGCGGATTAATGCTGCATACGATGTATTACGAAGAAGAAGTGCGTAAGGTTGAAGGATTCGGTGCGCCTGACGTGGAGTTGAAAGAAGCGGAAGTGAAAGTGGCGCACCAGTTGATTGAGGCGCTGGCCGATGAGTGGGATCCCAAGAAGTACAAAGATACATTCCAGGAGAACCTGAAGAAGCTGATCGAGGCCAAACTCGAGGGCGGGGAAGTGGCGGCAGTGGAAAAGCCGAAGAAGCTGGCCCCAGTAGTAGACCTCATGGCCGCCCTGAAGCAGAGCCTGGCGCAAATGGAAGGCAAGAAGAAACCTGCGGCCACCGCAAAATCCGAGACGCCTGCAGCGACAGCGGCTGGCGGCAAATCACGTCGTCAACGCTGAGGCGATTTCGAAACTCTTCTAACATCACGGGCGCACCTCGGTATTTCTCCCGCCATCCAACTTTGGCTTTGAGGTGCGCATCCCAGATTGAGGAAGTTAAGAGCTTAAACACAGAGGGCACGGGGGAACACTGGGTAGATCCCTTGCTGGCCTCTGTTGCCAGTCTGGGGCACTGGCGCAGATCTGACTCAGCCGTTAGAATATTGAATTCTTCTCACCTATGATTAAGAACTTCCTCCAGTGGCGCACGATGGGGTGCCGATGACTGTTCGACGTGTGAGCCGGTTTGCGGCCATCGTGTTTCCAATCCTTTTCTGGACGGCTTGCGGACAGATATACCGGCCGGTGGTGATTCCATGTTCTACGGGCGGAGTTCCGGGTTGTCCGGTTGAGACTCCCCCCACCCCGAGCAGTTTTCATGCGGTTATTGGCATCAGCACCAACATCCCGAGTAATGCCGGCGGGGCGATGCAGATCGACGTCTCGGGAGACTCCCTGATCGGGGAAACTTCCACATCCACCGCGAGCGCGCCTAACAGTGGTTTTAATCCGACCCACATTGCCATTTCGCCCAACAAATCAAGGCTGTACGTGGCGGCGGCGGCCAGCATATTCCCGGGGGGAGTGGACGCTATCGCCTCGTTTAACCCGGTGTTCCAATCCACGCTAGCCACCGGGTTTGGTGCGGTGAGCATGATCAACCTGCCGAGCCTGGCGGGGCAGAGCTCCAGCATCGCGAGCATTAGCGAGGCTGGCAATGTGGTCACGGTCACGCTGAGCACGCCTATTACGAATACAGTGGCCGGCGCTTCGATCGCCATCAACGGGGTATTCATTCCCGCATGCGTTCTCCCGTGCAACGCCGGCGGCTACAATGGCACGTTTGCGATCACCGCGATCAGCGGGACCACGGTCCAGTACACGAATCCGGTGGCCGGGCTGGCCGCTGCTTCCGGCGGGACCGCATCGATTCCTAATCAGCCGGTATTTGTAAACAGTACCGAGAACGCCTTTATGTATGTGGCTAACTACAACTCCAATTCGGTGGCCACAATCAATACAACTTCGAGTGCCGTCACCAATACCGCCATTGTGGGAACGAATCCGGTGAGTTTGGCCGAGACCCCAAACGCCTTGAAGCTTTATGTGGCCAATCAGGGCAGCAATACGGTCAGCAGTTTGAATCCGATCGATTTAACTCCGAACACGGTTACGGGATTCACTGGCGTGACCCCAATCTGGTTGGTGGCTCGCGGCGACAGCCAAAAGGTATATGTGCTCACCGAGGGAGACGGGCAGTTGGTGACGATCGACGTCGGCTCAGATACGGTGACCAGCAGCCTTCCCGTGGGCGCCGGGGCGAATTTCATTTTTCTCGACCCCACGTTGAACCGGCTGTATGTGACGAATCCCATCACGCAGACGCTTTACATATTCTCTGACACCGGCGGCCTTTCTGGCGGCGTTGTCAGCGATGTACCCAATCTACTGGGGACGATTTCATTTGCGTCCGGATCGGCTCCTTGCTCCGGCGGATGCATGCCTGTGTCGGTGACGGCGCTGCTGGATGGGAGCCGGTTTTACGTAGCCAGCTACCAGACGTCGACGGGATGCTCCGGCAGTGCGGTTTGCGTTACACCGCAGCTCACCGTTTTTAACGCCAATACTCTCTCTTTAATGTATCCAGGTGCGCCCATTCCGACGTTGCTTGTTTCAGCCCCATTTGCCGCGGGCCAGACGGCAGTACCCCAGGTGGCTTCGTGCGCCACGGCTCCTTTGTACCCGGCGCTATACTCGCCCAACACTACGAGGTTTCGCGTGTTCACCGCGGCTTCGGAAGACAGCACCCGGGTCTACGTGAGCATGTGTGACGCTGGAGCCATCGCGGTAATTAACACCACCGACAGTAATACAAACAGCTCGAATCCTGTACCTGCCGACTCCGTCGTTATCGACATCCTGACAGCGCCGGAAGCCAACAGCGCAACCGCGCTGCAGAATCCGACCTTCTTGCTGATGGGGCAATAGGAGGGGGAATTAACTTCTCGCGGCCACTTCTTCGTTCTGTGTCTCTCGCGCCGCGTAGTGTGAGTCCACGTACTCGTCGAGAATCCCGATGAACTCGGCGACGATGCGATCGCCCTTGAGCGTGGTGAACAGTCGTCCATCCACATAGACCGGGGCCTTGGGTTCTTCGAACGTGCCGGGAAGCGAGATGCCTATGTTGGCGTGCTTCGATTCGCCGGGGCCGTTGACTACGCATCCCATCACGGCCAATTTCATTTCTTCCACTCCAATATAGCGGCCCTTCCACGTTGGCATCTGCTCGCGAAGATAAGTCTGAATCTGTTCGGCCATTTCCTGGAAGAAGGTGCTGGTAGTGCGTCCGCAACCGGGACATGCGGTGACTTGCGGCGTGAAGCTGCGAATGCCCATGGATTGCAGAATCTGCTGCGCCACCCGTACTTCTTCGGTGCGGTCGCCGCCGGGAGCGGGCGTGAGCGAGACGCGGATGGTATCGCCGATACCTTCCTGCAACACAACGCCCATGGCAGCACTGGATGCCACTACGCCCTTTGCGCCCATGCCGGCTTCGGTGAGGCCAAGATGCAGGGGATAGTTGCAGCGGGCGGCGAGAGCGCGGTAGACATCGATCAGATCCTGTACGCCGCTGACTTTTGCGCTCAGAATAATTTGATCAGGGCGAAGGCCGAATTTCTCCGCGAGAGCGGCGGAGTTCAGGGCGCTCACGACCATTGCTTCCATTGTGACTTCGCGAGCATCTTTGGGTTCGGCGAGCGCGGAATTTTCGTCCATCATCTGGGTGAGAAGTGTCTGATCGAGCGAGCCCCAGTTGACGCCGATGCGAACCGGTTTCTGATATTTCACCGCTACTTCGATCATGGTTCGGAAATTTGAATCGCCCGAGCGCCCAATACTCGCGTTGCCGGGGTTAATCCGGTACTTGGCCAGATAGCGGGCGCATTCGGGATACTTGGTCAGCAAGACGTGGCCGTTATAGTGGAAATCGCCGATGATGGGAACACGGATATTCAGCTTGTCGAGTTCCTCGACAATGCGGGGAACGGCTGCAGCAGCTTCTTCGTTGTTGACGGTGACGCGAACCAGTTCTGACCCGGCGCGAGCCAGAGCTGCGCACTGCTGGACGGTCGAGGGTATATCTGCGGTATCGGTGTTGGTCATGGACTGCACCACAATCGGTGCATCCGAACCGACGCGGACGCCGCCGACTGCGACGGTCACGGTTTTCCTGCGTGGAATTATAGCCATGGGAACTAATAGTTTATCACGCAAGCCAATGCTGGCGCGGCGACCACATCTCC
>JBAVUV010000799.1:0-2536 GCA_049696955.1 Candidatus Sulfotelmatobacter sp.
TCACCGGCTCGCGCGAGGTGGGATTGCACATCAACCAAGTTGCCGCCACGCAAGCTCCCGGCCAGCTCTGGATCAAGCGCACCATCCTCGAAATGGGCGGCAAAGATGCCATCATCGTCGACGCCGACGCCGATATCGATTCCGCCGTCGAAGGTGTTGCCCAGGCCGCATTCGGTTTCCAGGGCCAGAAATGTTCTGCCTGCTCCCGCGCCATCGTCGACGAGCGCGTCTACGACAAGTTTCTCGAGCAACTCAAAGCCCGCGTGGAAAAAATCACCATCGGCGATCCTGCCGAGAATACCGGCATGGGTGCCGTCATCAACGAAGGCTCGATGAAGACCATCCTCGGATACATCGAGCAAGGCAAGAAAGATGGACGCGTAATCACCGGCGGCGAGCGCGCCACCGAAGCCGGAGAAGGTTACTACATCCGCCCCACCGTCATCGCTGACATTCCGGCAAAGTCTAAACTCGAGCAGGAAGAAATCTTCGGCCCGGTGCTGGCCGTGATTAAGGCCCGCGGCTTCGACCACGCTCTCGAAATCGCCAATGACACCGAGTTCGGCCTGACCGGCGCTATCTACACCAAGTCGCGGGATAAAATCGACCGCGCCATTCGCGACTTCCATGTAGGCAATCTCTACATCAATCGCAAATGCACCGGAGCCATGGTCGGCGCCCATCCATTCGGTGGCTTCAACATGTCGGGCACCGACTCCAAATCCGGCGGCCCGGATTATCTCTATCTCTTTACCCAGGCAAGGTCGATCGGGGAGAAAATCGGGTAATCCTTTTCCAGAGAGTATCCACAACTCTACAAATATTCGATGCAACGCGATCGTGCATGAATGACTCAACCGTAGAGGAGGAGATACTTTCATGAAAAACTATGCAGCGACTTTTGCTCCCGTCCTGGCCACTTTTTTCTTATTAGCAGCGGGCACGCCATGCTTGAATGCCCAGATTACCAATCCGATTCAAGCCCGCATCGACCACCCCTTCGTGATCGGCAATACCAGTCTGCCGCCGGGCGACTATACATTCCGGATGGTGCAGGATTCCGACCTTTCGATAATGACGGTGAGCAGCGAAAGTGATAAGACCAGCGTGGACTTTATCGTCCGGGCGACCATCGATAATCACACCCCCATGCACACGGAACTGACATTTCGCAAATATGGAAACACTGATTTTTTGAATAAGATTTTTGAGAGCGGCTCAAAAACTGGAGTCGAAGTCACTGAAACCAGCAGGGAGGAATCGCGCCTCGTCAAAGCGGGCAAGCAGCCTACCTTGCACACAGAAGAAAAGTAAAAGGTCTTGAGAAAGGTGTAACCGTTCGCGGCGTAAATGTCCAACAGGGCTTTTACGCCCGGACCTGCGAAACACCGGCTCAAGGGTCAGGATTTTTCAAAACGCGCTAGTCGGCGCCGGGCAACGGATTCCGCTCCAGAAACTGCCGCTGATGCCAATAGGGATAAACCGGTGTCACTTCGCTCGCGGCGTCTAGTTTCGCGATTTGCTCGCGAGACAAATTCCATCCCTCAGCCGCGAGGTTCTGCCGCAACTGCTCTTCGTTCCGCGCTCCCATAATCACAGTTGAAACCGACGGACGCTGCAAAACCCAGTTCAGCGCCACCTGCGGCACCGTTTTTCCCGTCTCTTTCGCGACCCCATCCAGCGCATCGACCACCTTGTATAGATACTCGTCCGGCATCTGCGGCCCTTGTGCGGCAGTCTTATGCAGCCGGCTCTCGGCCGGCAGCGCCTGCCCGCGCCGGATCTTCCCCGTCAGCCGGCCCCAGCCCAGCGGACTCCACACCAGCGCACCCACACCTTGATCCAGCGCTAGAGGCATCAGTTCCCACTCGTACTCTCGCCCAATCAGCGAGTAATAAACTTGATGTCCCACATAGCGCTCCCAGCCATATCGGTCAGCCACGCCCAAACTCTTCATCAGGTGCCAGCCGGAAAAATTCGAGCAGGCAATATATCGAACCTTCCCGCTAACCACCAGCTGATTCAGCGTGCCCAAAACTTCTTCGACCGGAGTCAGCGCGTCAAATCCGTGAAGATGATAGATGTCGATGTAATCCGTCCCCAGCCGGCGCAAGCTGGCTTCGCAAGCCCGAATCACGTGATACCGCGAGGACCCCACATCGTTCGGTCCCGTGCCCAGACGGAAAGTGGTTTTAGTAGAAATCAACACGTCGCCGCGCCGTCCCTCAATCGCCTTACCCAGAATCGTTTCCGAAAGCCCGTCCGAGTAAACGTCAGCGGTATCGAAAAGATTGACGCCTGCCTCCAGGCAGATATCCACCAGCCGGGTGGCCTCGGCCACATCGCTCGCGCCCCACGCGCGAAAGAACTCATTCCCTCCGCCAAATGTTCCCGTGCCAAAACTCAACACCGGCACTTTCAAACCTGAGCGTCCCAGCGTTCGAAATTCCATGAGAAGTAGATGCAGATCAAATCAGAAACGATGCGCTAAACAACACAACGACGAAGATCTACCCTGTGCCCCCCGTGTTAAAGG
>JBAVUV010000800.1:0-2097 GCA_049696955.1 Candidatus Sulfotelmatobacter sp.
ACTACCTGCACCGAAGCCGGGACGCCTTCCAACCGAACCAATTCAGCAATCGCAGATGGAACGGTGTTGATCAGAGTCACTTCGCGGGCTGCAGGCAGCTTAGGCAGCGCCAATGCGTTCTCCGCAATGATGACCTTGCCCCCCATACTGAGCGGCACGAAGATCTCAAAGATGGATAGATCGAAGCAGATCGATGTCGAGAAAAGTGTTCCGGCGACTTCCTCTGGCAGAAAAGCTTCTTGCGCCCACTGAATAAAAGTTGCAGCGCTGCGGTGCTCGAGCGCCACGCCCTTGGGCCGCCCGGTAGAACCAGACGTAAACAAAACATAACCAAGATTGCTCGGAGAACCATTGCGGGCGGGATTTTTTGTGGACCGTTCCGAAATCTGCGCCCAATCCGCATCCAGGCAAATCAAACGTGCGCCATGCGCAGGCAATACGTTGGTCAAACTTCGCATCGTAAGGAGGATCGGCGCTCTGGCATCTTCCACAATTGCGGCAAGCCGCTCTTGCGGATACGCCGGGTCGAGCGGTACGTAAGCTCCGCCGGCCTTTAGGATTCCCAGAATCCCAACCAGCATCTCAATCGATCGCGCGAAACAAATTCCCACCGGCACTTCTGGTCCGACTCCTTGCTCTCGCAAGTAGTGAGCCAGTTGATTAGCGCGCGCGTTCAGTTCAGCGTAACTCAGGCGCTCATGCTGGCAAATCAGCGCAGTTGCTTCCGGGGTGCGTTCCACCTGCTGCTCGAAAAAATCTTGCATGCACAGGTCGCGCCGGCAATCCCTGGCCGTGGCGTTGAACTCCATCAGAATCTTGTTTCGTTCAGCCTCGCCTAATAGCTGCAGATCGAAAATTCGGCAGCCTGGATCGGCTACCACGCCTTCAACCAGCGTGCTGAAATGTTCAGCCATTCGCGTGATGGTGGAGTTTTCAAAAATATCGATGTTGTAACTGAGCTTCGCCTCGATAGAATCGGATAGCTCACTAAGATCGAGAGACAGATCGAATCTTTCGATTCCGCTTTCCATCTCAAATGGTACCGCACTGACTTCGGCCGACCACGGCCTGTCAAGATGGAACTGGCGGAGTTGAAACGCAACCTGGAACAACGGATTGCGGCTCAAGTCCCGGTCCAGCGGAAGCTGTTCCAGCAAGACTTCGAAGGGAACATCCTGATGGGCAAACGCAGCGGCAACCACATCACGATTGCGGACCAATAGATCGACCAGGCTGGGATTACCGGATAAATCTGTTCGCAACACAAGCAGATTTTCCAGCGGGCCAATCACTTTTTCGACCTCGGAACCGATCCTGCCTGAGACTTGAGTGCCCACGACTAAGTCGTCTTGCCGGCTGTAGCGCGACAGAAGAATGTTGAAAACTGAGAGCAGGGTTACGAAGAGCGGTGCTCCATGACTCCGGTCCAGATTCCGCAGTCGCTCCACTTCCGATTTCGGAATCGAAAAGGTATGAGATCCGCCAGAAAAGGTCTGCTCCGCGGGGCGAGCACGGTCGATGGGGAGATCGAGACTGGCAGGAACTCCCTCAAGTCGCTGTTTCCAGTATGCGATTTGTTTCTCTGAGAATTTGCCCTGGCGAGAAACAAATTCGCTGTACTGCATCGTGGGCGCCGCGGTCCAAACCTTGCTCCTTGCAAACGCTTCATAGTGCGATGCTGTTTCCCGCAAAAGAATTTCGAGCGAGGCTTCGTCGCATACGATCCGATGCGCAACCACGAGCAGCACACTCTCCACGCGCGACAAGTGGTGAAGAGAAGCTCTCAGCAACGGGGCACAAGAGAGATCAAATGGCCGTCGCGCTTCATCGCGGGCCAACTGTATCAGGCTTAGTTCGCGTTCCGGAGTAGAAACGCCTTGCAGGTCGCGCGTGTTAAATGGCGCGGAACCGGAGGCAACAGAGACGGCTCGCGGTACGCCGTCGATGGCCTGGAACCCGGTTCGAAGAATCTCGTACTGTCGAACAACTTCGTTCCACGCGCGTTCGAGCCTGTCGATGTCGAGCGGCCCGGTCAGGCGCAAACCGTATGAGACGTTGTGCGCCGGATTGCCAGGGTACAGCCGTTCCAGTACCCAG
>JBAVUV010000801.1:0-51337 GCA_049696955.1 Candidatus Sulfotelmatobacter sp.
TCCGCGGGCAATGTCGGCGGCGTGGGCTGAAATTTTGTAGGCGATAATGCCGTCCTTCACGTCCTTCTCATTTGGCAAACCCAGATGCTCTTTGGGCGTGACGTAGCAGAGCATGGCGGCGCCGTACCATCCGATCATGGCCGCGCCGATGGCTGACGTGATGTGATCGTAGCCGGGAGCAATGTCGGTAACCAGCGGGCCGAGCGTGTAGAAAGGAGCTTCGTAACAGAGTTCAACTTCTTTTTCGACTTGCTCTTTGATCTTGTCCATCGACACGTGGCCAGGGCCTTCGATCATGACTTGCACATCGTGCTGCCAGGCGATTTTCGTCAGTTCACCCAAAGTTTTTAACTCGGCGAACTGGGCTTCATCGCTGGCGTCGGCAACGCAGCCGGGACGCAGGCCATCCCCGAGAGAAAAGCTGACGTCATACTTCTTCATGATTTTGCAGATGTCTTCGAAGCGCTCGTAGAGAAAATTTTGCTTGTGGTTGTAGGCCATCCATTGGGCGAGAATGGCGCCGCCGCGGCTCACAATGCCGGTGATGCGCTTCGAGATCAACGGCAGATACTGGACGAGCACGCCGGCGTGAATGGTCATGTAATCGACGCCTTGCGCGGCTTGCTCTTCGATCACTTCCAGCATGACTTCAGCGTTTAAATCTTCAACGCGCTTCACTCGCGAAATTGCTTCGTATATGGGAACGGTGCCGATGGGCACGGGCGAGTGGCGCAAAATGGCTTCGCGAATTTCATGGATGTTGCCACCGGTGGAAAGATCCATCACAGTATCGGCGCCGTAGTGTACGGAAGTGTGGAGCTTTTTCAGTTCTTCTTTAATTTCTGAGGTGACGGCGGAGTTGCCGATGTTGGCGTTGATCTTGCACAGTGATGCGATGCCGATCGCCATGGGCTCGAGTTCCGGATGATTGATGTTGGCGGGAATGATCATGCGGCCACGGGCCACTTCGTCGCGCACCAGTTCGGGCGCAAGCTTTTCGCGATGCGCGACGTAGCCCATTTCCTCGGTAATCGTGCCTTGGCGGGCGTAGTGCATCTGCGAGAAATTGCCGTCTTTGTTCGTTTGCTTGCGATGTGCGATCCACTCAGCACGGGGCTTGGGGACGCTGTTACCGTTGCTGCCATTGCCGGAATTGCCATTCGTCGGAGTCATGTTTTAAGCCAGCCTGTGGAGAGTGTATAGGTCCCGATTATACTCGGACGGGCAGCGAGATTGCTGCATTGAACAAAAACACGCGTTCGAAAAATCTTCACACAAATTACGCGCCAATCTGCCGTCCTTGCCCAGCGAGAACCGCGGGGCTTAGAATCTCAACCGTTCCGCAAAGGAGAATTCTCGCGATGCGCATGTCCCGTTTCGTTTTGCCTCTGATTCTTCTCTTGACCCTTGGTTGCCTCGCGCAAACGTCCTCGTCCGCCAAGCCTGCTCCGGGTTTCAGCCTGGACACAATCGATAAGACCATCGACCCATGTGTGGATTTCTACCAGTACGCTTGCGGTAATTGGATTAAGAATTCGCAGATTCCTGCGGATCAAGCGCAGTGGGGAAGCTTCGTGGAATTGCATGAGCGCAATCTTGATATTCTTCACGGCATTCTCGAGAAGGCTGCCGCAGGGGGCGCGACACGCGATGGCATCGACCAGAGAATCGGCGATCTCTACGGATCGTGTATGGACGAGAAGGCAGCGGATGCCAGGGGCATCGCGCCCATCAAGCCGGAACTGGATCGCATCGCAGCGGTCAAAGATAAAGGCGCGCTCATCGACGAGCTCGCGCACGTGCACCTCACGGGGCCGAGCCCGCTGTTTAACTTTTACTCAGCGCCCGATTTGCATAATGCAGATCAGGTGATCGCTTATATCGACCAGGGCGGGCTTACGTTGCCGGATCGCGATTACTACATCAAAGATGATCCGGACAAAGTTGAGAAGCGGCAGTTCATGGTGGACTATGCGACGAAATTGTTTACGCTGGCGGGGCAAACTCCGCAGCAGGCGGCACATTCCGCGGAGACTGTCCTGGTCATCGAGACGATGCTGGCGGTGGATTCCATGGATCGCACCAAGCGCCGCGATCCGAAAAACCGCGATCATAAGATGACGCGAGAGGAAGCAGCCGCTCTGGGTCCTGATTTTTATTTGAATCGTTACTTCACGGCCATGGGTGCGCCGAATTTCACCCAGCTGAATGTTACGAATCCAGAGTTCTTCAAGCTGGTAAACGGAGTGATCGAAGCCGAGCCTCTGGACGCTTTGAAGACTTATGTGAGTTGGCATGTGCTGAATACAGCGGCGCCGTGGCTTTCACAGCCGTTCGTGGAGGCGAACTTCAAATTGCAGCAGAAGCTCACGGGTCAGGAGCAGATTCAGGCGCGCTGGAAGCGCTGTGTCAACTTGACTGATCGTGAACTGGTCGAGGCGCTGGGAGAGAGATATGTGGATGTAACGTTCGGTCCCGATGGCAAGCAGCGCATGCTGAAGATGGTGGATGCGCTGGAGAAATCTTTGACCAGCGACATTCAGGATCTTTCCTGGATGAGCGACCAAACCAAGAAAGAAGCCAAGGTGAAGCTGGATGCGATTCGCAACAAGATTGGCTATCCGGACGTTTACCGCGACTACAGTTCCGTCGTAATCAAACCAAACGACCTGATGGGCAACATCGAACGCGCGGATGAATTCGAAGCGAAGCGGGAAATCAATAAAATCGACAAGCCGCTTGATCGCAAAGAGTGGGGCATGACTCCGCCCACGGTGAATGCTTATTACAGCGGGTCGTTCAATGAAATTGTATTTCCGGCGGGCATTCTGCAGCCGCCGTTTTTCGATAAGAATGTGGATGATGCGGTCAATTTTGGCGGCATCGGGCTGGTGATTGGCCATGAACTCACGCATGGGTTCGACGATCAGGGGCGCAAATTCGATCCACACGGTAACTTGCACGACTGGTGGACCGAGCAGGATGGAAAAGAGTTCGAACAGCGCGTGAGTTGCGTGGCTAACGAATATTCGAACTTCGTCGCGGTCGACGATTTGAAGCTGAACGGCCGGCTCACTCTCGGCGAGAATACTGCGGACAATGGCGGAGCGCGCATCGCGCTGATGGCGTTGGAGCAGATGATTGCCGATGACAAGAACGGAAAAGAAGCGCAGACCATCGATGGCTATACTCCGGAGCAGCGGTTCTTTCTGGGATTCGGGCGGGTGTGGTGTGAGAAACGGCGTCCGGAGATTGCGCGCGCACGGGTGCTCACCGATCCGCACTCACCTGGCAAATACCGCGTTAATGGAGTGGTGCAAAACATGCCGGAGTTTCAGAAGGCGTGGGGATGTAAAGCCGGCCAGCCGATGGTGGCGGAGAACGCTTGCCACGTCTGGTAAGTATCGAGAGCAGAAGTTGAGTAACTAAGCAAGGCCCGGCTCTTGTGTCGGGCTCTTCTCTTGAGCTTACTCTTGGCCTGGTCATTGGCTGCCCGACAGTTCGCGGCACGCGCGTTCTAAGAGATCATCCCGACCGAAATTGGATGTTTGAACCGGCCTCAATTCCCAGGTCTCGCAAAAGAAGCGAGACCTGGGGCACCCGCTCTCATTTTCGGGTTGATCACTTTTTCGCCTGGAAGCCCTTGCGGCGCTGTTCACTGTAGCGGAGAAGGGCGTCGAGGATGATGGGATAAGCCTCTGCCGCAGGGCGTATCTCGTCGACTTCGACGGCTTTGCCTTCGAGTTGTTTATAGTCCTGAAAAAAACGCCGCAGCATGAGCATGCGGTGCGGCGGCATCTCCGCGGCTTCATGGTAGGAGTTGAACTCAGGATCCTGCGTGGCAATGGCAATGATTTTATGGTCGGGCTTGCCGCCATCGATCATCGTCATCAGGCCGATGGTGCGCGCGTGAATGATGGTGAGCGGGACGACGGGTTCCTGGCAAAGCACAAGGACATCGAGCGGGTCATCGTCTTCGGCGAGTGTCTGCGGAATGAAGCCGTAGTTCGCCGGATAATAAACGGCAGAATAGAGGATGCGGTCGAGTTTGATGAGGCCGCTGGCCTTGTCGAGTTCGTACTTTACGCTTGAGCCGAAAGGGATTTCGATGACGCAGTCGAATTCCTGCGGGAGCTTGTCGCCGGGAGTTACGTCGTGCCAGGGATGGATCATAGGGTTATTGGACTGAGTTTATTCTAACGGACGATGCTATCAACTGGTCTGTAGTGGGCGGCTACCGCCATATCTTCTGCCGCATAATCGAACTGCACCAGGAGCGACTCGGTTGGCGGATTTTCTAGTTCCCAGCTGATCGTCCGACGGATCGCATCTTCGAGCGCCACTGGTTCTTCGTATCCCAGTTCTTGGCGGATGCGCGCTGAACTCACGGTCCAGTGCTGGGCGGCATTGCCGGGCCTGTGCAAGTGCGGCGGCGTTTGTTCGACGGGCAGGATGACGAAGTCGCCCTCCCACTGCATAGCCGAGGCGATCTTCCGTGCCCATTCCAGTTCGCTGAAGGAGGGCTGCTCGCAAACATTGTAGATACGTCGCGACGCGCGTTGATCTGTGGCGGCCAGCGCAATGGCTGCGGCGACATTTTCAACGTAGCCGCGGGGCGATTGCCATGCGGCCAGCGTGTCGGGAAAAATGATGTGGCGTCGTTTGTCGGTGATGCGCTTCACCAGGGGATAAAAACGATGCAGCGGATCGCCGGGTCCGTAGACCATGGGCAGGCGGAGCACGGTGCCGGGAAGTTCGCGGTCATTCATCACCACCCGCTCAGCCGGAATCTTGTCGTAATCGTCGGTAACCCAGCCGAAGGTCCTGCGCAGAATCTGCAAGCTCTCGGGCGGGTAAAGGTGCAGGGTGCGGCGCAATGCCGACTCTTCCGTAAGGGGCAGCTCTTGCAGCGGCCCGCTTTCTGTGCCATGGCTAATGCCTACGGCGCGGTAAACGTCCATGCTGCTCAGCATGAGGACGCGCTGGGTTGCGCCACGGAAAGTCTTCATCAGCTCTTCCGCTTGCGGAGCTGAACTCAGGGTTAGGTCGATTACAACGTCCGGAGCGAAGCGTTTGAGTTCGTGAACGCTGGCGGCGAGTTGGTTGCGGTCGCCGCGAATATCCTCCGCCCCCGCGGGCGCAGCAGCCGTGCCGCGGTGAAACACGGCCACCGTATGGCATCGCTGAATCAGTTCGGCGACGACAAATCGCCCGATAAAGCCGTTCCCGCCGATCAGCAGAATGCGCATTGACGCAATTATGACAGCGCTAAGTATGGCAGTCCTTCGAAATCTTGATTCCGGGTGCGGGGAGGGGTAGAGTCTTAGAGATACGGCGCTGTGAAGGGTGTCCTATGTCCAGTCAAGGCAAAACGTATCTAAAGTTTGGCGCGGCTACGGTTGTCATACTGTTGCTGCTCGGTTATCTCGCTTACACCGGGGTGCAGGATAGCAAGAGCTACTACGTCACAATCAGCGAGTTGCACAAAATGGGGAACGGGGCTTATACGAAGCGGCTGCGCGTGGCGGGGAATGTGCAGCCGGGGTCGATCAAGCGGACCGGAACGCACGTGCAGTTTGTGCTAATGGAGCAGGATCAGTTGCTCTCGGTGGATTACACGGGGACGGAAGCGCCTCCGGATACGTTCAAGGACGATTCGCAAGCCCTGGCTGATGGCAGCTTTGGACATGATGGGGTGTTCCACGCTAAAGGGCTGCAGGCCAAGTGCGCATCGAAATATGCGCCGCAGCAGCCGGGGAACTCCATGCAGGCCGAGCCGGCGAAGAGTATTACGCAGGTGCAGCCCAAGTCAAACGATCTGCCGAACTAGTTTCTTGTTTCGAAGGTGGCGGCGGGACGCCGCCACGACAGCCGCCGGGGCGGCGGCGCTACTAATCCTTGCCTCAATCCTTAGCCTTTGCAAAAAATTCTGAAAATCCATAGATTCTGTTGGTGCCTGGAACTACAAACCTCTTAGCAGTGCATTACTCTTCGTGATCGATTCGACCATCGCGCCGCGGGGCGATCCTCTCATTGTCATCGAGGGACTAATCAAGCAGTTTGGCCGCTTCGCCGCTCTACGTGGTGTGGATGCAGAATTTCATGCTGGAAAGTTTTATGTAATTCTGGGAGATAACGGGGCGGGGAAGACAACTTTGTTGCGGGCGATGGCGGGGTTGGCGCAGCCAACCCGGGGCACGATTTCGATTTTGGGTAAGAATCCACAGGATGCGTGCCGCGAGATCGGTTATATGGCGCATCCCTCTCTGCTTTATGACGAGATGAGTGGGATGGAAAATCTAAGCTATTTTGCTCGACTCTACGACATCGTGGGCGATAGCCGCTGTGAAGAGGCGATTCGATCGGTGCGGCTTGATCCCGAATTGAAGCGTCCTGTTGGCCAGTATTCGCAGGGAATGCGACAGCGCGTTTCGCTGGCACGTGCAATTCTGCACGATCCGAAGATTCTATTGCTCGATGAGCCATTCTCGAATGTGGACGTGCATTCGGCGCAGGAAATGGCGGCGCTACTCAAAGGCATGCGGGATGATGGCAAGACTGTTTTTGTGGTCACGCATCAGGCTGCGCTGCTGGAGGGCGTGGCCGACGAATTTGTGTGGATGGAGAATGGGAAGATTCTGGAACGCACGTCCGATCTGAAGCCGGTGCGGCGGGCGGCGCAATGAGTTCGCTTCGCTCCATCACGCTGGCCACGCTGGCGAAAGATATCCGGCTGGAGTGGCGCTCGCGCGATGCCATCAACTCGATGCTGTTTTTTTCGCTGCTGGTGGTGGTGATCTTCAGCTTTTCTTTCGATCCGAATGCGGAAGAGTCGCGCGAAATCGCGGGAGGGCTGATCTGGGTAGCGTTTCTGTTTGCCGCAGTGGTGGCTTTGAACCAGACATGGGCGCGCGAACTGCGCAACCAGGTGCTGGATGCTTACCGAGTTTCACCAGCCCCGGCGAACTCGTTGTTTATTGCTAAGGCGCTAGGGAATTTTATTCTGGTTACCGTGCTGGAAGCAGTAATGGCGCCGCTGTTCATGATCTTTTACAACTTGCGCGCGGTAGGTCCGGCGTGGCAGTTAATTCCGGTCGCGCTCCTGGGAACCTGGGCGTTGGTGGTGAATGGAACTTTTTTTGCGGCCATGTCGTTACGCACGCGCAGCCGCGAAATTATGTTGCCGTTGTTGCTGTTCCCCATCTCGATACCGGCGGTGCAGTCGATGGTGGAGGCGACGCGTATCATTCTATCCGGCGACGGCTCGGCGCGCTTCTGGATCGTATTGCTTCTCACCTACGATGTGGTGTTTACTACAGCTTGTCTGGCATTGTTCGAGACCATTCTGCAGGCGGAATGAAACGGGCCTTCCCCATCCTCGCAGTTCTTACGGCGTTTCTGCTGGCTTACGCTTTTTATGAAGCGATTTGGGTCGCACCCATGGAGCGAACCATGGGCGACGTGCAACGCATCTTTTATTACCACGTGCCTTCGGCTTGGACGGCATTCTTGCTGTTCTTTGTGAACCTGGTGGCTTCGGTCGTGTACCTCATTCGAAAAAGCGCGAAGGCGGATGCTGTTGCGCTGGTCTCGGCGGAAGTGGGCGTTGTCTTTTGCACGGTTGTGCTGGTTACCGGGCCCATCTGGGCGCGGCCGGTGTGGGGCATCTGGTGGACTTGGGATTTGCGTCTTACGCTGACTTTGGTTCTCTGGCTGATTTACGTCAGCTATCTGGTTCTGCGGCGATTTTCCGATAGTGCGCAGACTCCGAAGCTGGCAGCGGTGCTGGCCATTTTCGGAGCGCTGGACGTGCCGCTGGTTTACTTTTCGATCTGGTTTTTTCGCACGCAACATCCGCAGCCGGTGATTGGGGGAGGTGGGTCCATTGATCCCCGCATGCTGCACGTACTTCTGATTAACTGGCTGGCGTTCTCCTGCTTTGCCTGGCTGGTTTGCTGGTGGCGCTACCGATTGGAAATGTTGCAGCGCCAAGCGGATGAGTTGGAGAGCCTGGAATCCCTACGCGGAGTGGTGCAATGAATTCGATCAAATTTCTTTGGGCGGCCTACATTGCAACGTGGGTGATTCACGGTTTCTACATTGGCAGCGTTGCGCGGCGCTACCGGCGGGTAAGTCAGAGGATGAAGGACTTGGGCAAGTAAATGCAGCTTGTGGTTCCGTTCGAGGCTGACACGCCGAGTTCCGGAAGCCTGATCCCAGCCTTCAGTTCGTCGCTTTCCAATCTCTTTGCAGTTCGCTCAGGAAATCGGTGCCTCCGGAGGAGCGGAGGAATTCGTAATCCTCAATCATAGCAGCGGTGCCGACGCGCAATGATGGAAGGGGCGATTCCGAGCGAATTACACGGGCGGTGAAGCGTACGCGAACCGCATCGGTCAGCGTAATGTGTGGAGGAAACGTCAGGGTAACTTCGCAGCGCGTGCCGGCGGGAAGCGGGCGATCGAGATAGAAGAAAACTCCGCGTGCGCTCACGTTCTGGGTTTCGGTTTGGAATTCGTTGTTAGCGTCGAGACGGACCAGCGCGGGCAGGCGCATATCAAAGCGCCGCATCAGCCGTCGTTCCTGAGAATCCGGTTGCATCCGAAGCGTATTTTCCGAAAGCATTGTTCCCCGACAAAGAAAATCTTAATGCGGAAACAGCAACCAGGCTGGAAGGCTGGATCCTGCCTCAGGCAGGTCCTGATTGCATTCCACTCTATAGGTTTACCGGCCGTTTGCAAGAGCAAAAAAGCTCATGCACTGATTCGGTAAACGGTTGAGCTTACCTGGAAAAGCGGTGTTGGAGGAGACTGCACAGCGGTACCCCTAGACGGCAGCAATCGGATGACCATCCGCGCGCGAAGGGAGCTGCGGCGTTTTCGCGGAGAATCAACGGCTTCTAAGCCCGGTGCAGGCTCACGCGGCGTGGTTGTATGCAGCGATTTGCAGAAATCTCCTGTTGCGATCCTCTGCAGGCTCTTTCCTCCCACCTTCGTGCTACGTTTTCTCCGCCCTGTGCATTCTCGACCCACTGTTTTCTCGGCTGTCCGCGGCATCTTTATCGGTCCACGGGCGCATCTGAGGTCTTGAAGCGGGCGTGAGATCAGGCGCTCGCTTGACTTGGCTGTCCGTCAGATGTTTAAGTAGTTGTTTATTTTCCGCCAGTTCCTAAATGACATGTCAGCAGCGGGCGGCTTCGCCGGCGCCAGGTGAGAATTCGTGCGCCGTTTACTCTCTCCATTTATGATCGGTAGACACCGGAGGAAAAGCGTAATGGGAAATGGCTGTGAAGTGTCGGGAAAAAGCTTGTCGGCGAGCGCGGAAAGCCGCCTGAAATGGATCCGCGTTATGGGCGCGGCGGTTGTTTTGTTGCTCGTGGCGGGCGTGATGCTTGACTCGGGCTCTCGGCACTACGCCCAGAAGGCAATGACTCCGGCATCCGCTTTTCCCGTCTCGGCTATTCTCGGCAAAGCTCCGTTGAAGTCGAACCCGGTGAAGTCAAAACCGGATGCTCGCGCGCTGCTTAGCCACCTTCCGCTGATCTTCGAACCCAATCAGGGACAAACCGATCCCAGCGCAAAATTCGTCTCGCGCGGAGTTGGTTACAGTCTGTTTCTGGATTCAACCGGAGCGGTGCTGGCAATCCGAACGGCGCAGCCTGCATCAGTGGGTCGAAGCGCGGCGTCGCGGAGTGGGAGCGTGAACGCACCCAGTATGGAGTCCGTTCGCATGACGCTGGTGGGAAGTAATCCGGCGGCTACGATCGCTGGCAGTGACCGGCTTCCCGGCAGAAGCAACTACTTTATCGGCAACGATCCCAAAAAGTGGCACACGGGCGTTCCGCAATTTGCTGGCGTTCACTACCAGAGTGTTTATCCGGGAATCGATCTGGTTTTCTATGGAAGCCAGGGCCGTCTGGAATACGACTTCAAAGTCGCGCCCGGCGCCGATCCTTCTCAAGCGGAATTGCAGTTCGAAGGTGCGACGAAACTCGAATTGAGCCACGGAGATCTGATTCTTAAGGGAACGGCAGCCAGCGTAAGATTGCAGGCTCCTCGCGCGTATCAAAGCGTTGCTGGCCGTCAACAGCCTGTCGATGGACGATTCGTGCTCCGCGCTGCGAATCGCGTAGGCTTCGAGATCGGCGCCTATGATCGCGGCAGAGAACTCGTGATCGACCCGACCATCAGTTACTCCACCTATTTCGGCGGCAGCGGGAATGAGACTTATCCTTCCATTGCCGTCAACGGCGATGGCTTTATCTATCTCGCTGGGTCCACGACTTCAACCGATCTTCCCGTGGCTTCGTCGCCGGTAACTCCATATCAATCCACGCTCACGGGCGCACAGAACATTTTCATTCTGAAGCTGGACCCGACGGGTGGCGCTTCAGGAATTCTTTATCTTACTTATCTCGGTGGCAGCGGGACTGATATTAGCGCGGGGCTGGCGGTGGATACGGGCGGCACGGCGTACGTAACCGGGACAACTACTTCGACGAATTTTCCTACGTCCGCGGCTGGCTTTCAGACCACGCCTCTGGCGGGCACCGCCTGCACGCCTTTAATCCCCAGCATTTCGGCGCCGTGTCACGTTTTCGTGAGCGCATTGAGCGGACTTGATAGCACGGGTTCTGTTCCACAATTGAAATATTCTACGTATCTTTCGGGAAACGGTTCGGAATCTGCCAGCGCGGTGGCGACCGATAATAATGGCGATGTATTTGTAACCGGGACCACGACTTCCACCAACTCTCTGACCGGCTTTCCATCGACTTCGCTCCCTGCGGCCTATCAGCCGAGCTCGAACGCCAGCATTCAGTTTTTCATGACTGAAGTAAATACGAGCGCTACTGGATTACCCAGCATCCGGTATTCCACCTACTTTGGCGGAAGCAATGGTTCGATCGCAGTGGGTGGAGGTATCGCGGTTGACACCACGGGAAACGTCTATTTCAGTGGGACCACAAATTTCTACAACAGTGGCGAAGGTCCGAACGGCGGCGTGCTTAATTCGAATGATTTCCCCATATTGAACGCCTACCAGCCTTGCCTGAATACGCCTCCTCCGACCACGATTCTGCCGCCGGTGACGTGCCCGGCCGTGACCACTCCGGAGCCGACTGACGCTTTCATGGCCAAGCTGAACGTAGTGAATGCTCAGACTGGCGGCACGCAGTTAATATTTTCGACTTACCTCGGGGGCAGCAACAACGATTCTTCGACCGGCCTCACCATTGATACTGGAGCTGCAGGCATCTACCTCACCGGGTCGACTAATTCTCCCGATTTCGTTATTCCTACCGGGTCCGGGCAATTTCAGCCCTGCCTGAATGCTCCGACTGTGGTATTGCCCTGTTCGACAACGCCCAACACAACGAACACGGACGCCTACGTGGCGAGATTTACGAATGAGACCGAGTCGACCACAGTCTCAAGCGTGGGCGTGCCGCTCAGTTATTTTTCCTATCTCGGCGGATCTTTGAACGATAGCGGCTTAGCCATCGCGGTTGATACGGCAGGCGGAGCGCTGGTTACAGGAGCGACCAATTCGACTGATTTTCCGGCTTCGGTGGGAGCAATTCAGACGCATCTGAACGGGACGCAGAATGCCTTCTTCGCTCACATTGATACTCAGATCAACAGCAGCCAGACTACCGTAGGCTCTTACGCAACCTACTTCGGCGGCAACGGAACGGATCGCGGCACCAGCATTACCGTCGATCCTTCTCTTAATACTTATTTTGCAGGGGATACGAATTCCACCAACTTGCAGCTGCAGGGTGCGGTACAGAACTGCCTGGACACTCCAGTGAATCCGGCGCCGGGAACGCCATGTCCAACGATTACTGCGCCGGCGCCGACTGACGCGTTCGCCGTGCGGTTGCAGACTGCGACGGACCTGTGCATCCGCTGCGTAGCCCCGTTACTTTCTCCTAACTCGCCATACGTTAGCGCGGGAAATCAACTCACAGTAACGTTTACCGTTATCAACGAGGGACCCGACTTGGCCACCAATGTCACGGTTACGGGCCAGCTTTCAACGGGCATAACGGCGATATTCAATAGCGCGACGGCGGCGTCCGGCACTTGCAGCGTCCCCACAGGCGCGAACGTGGTGTGTACCATCCCTGCGCTGCAATCGGGCTCCACTTCCACCGTCGCCATGGTGGTGACGCCGAGCACGGCTGGCGGGGGATCGATATTAGCCACAGTCACTAACAGCAACAACACGAATCCCAGCAACACCGCGACCGCCTCATTCACAGCAACCGATTTTGCGATCTCAATTCTTCCATCCAGCCAGACCGTGGTGGCCGGTAACACTGCGACCTACTCTGTATTCGTAAGTCCCTCCCTGACCTTTGGAGCGAATGTCTCGCTTAGTTGTTCCTCGCTCCCGGTTGGGGCAAGTTGCGGATTCACCCCCAGCTCGCTCACGTTCAACGGTCCCGGTCAGCAGTCAAGTACTCTGAACGTTACCACCACGGTGCGACCGATTAGCACGATCAGCTCCACGAGATGGAGTAGTCCGTTTTATGCCTTGTGGCTGATGGTGCCAGGCGTTGCCTTATTTGGGCTGAGCAGCGGCAAACGGAGAAGGAGCCGCCTACTGGGATTTTTCCTTCTGTGGACTGTATTCTCGCTTATCGTCCTGCTACCGGCTTGCAGTAAAGCCAAGGAGCAGCCCACAATCACTGGAACGCCCGCAGGATCTTATCCGCTGCAGGTGACCGCGACTTCGGGCTCGTTGACCAAGAGTCAGGGATTCAGTCTGACCGTGCAGTAGGCTGGCGGGCAGATTCCGAAGATGGTTACAGGCGAGCTTAGGCGCCGGCGGAAAGCTTGTGATGGCTCTTGGCTTCCGCGATGCCATACTGGCGGATCTTATAGAGCAGAGCTTTGTAGCTGATCTGCAGCAGGCCGGCTGCCTGTTTACGATTCCAGTTGGTCTGTTCGAGCGCCTGGCGGATGGCTTCTCCTTCGGCTTCGTCTTTGGCGGTGCGGGCGAGTGACTTCAATCCTCCACTGGCTTCTCCACTCCGGCTCCCGGAATCCGCATGCACACCGCCGCCGTTGCCATCGTTGCGCGGCTGCAGTTCGGCCGCAGCCAGGTTCTCGTCCCCAAGGATCAAATAGCGTTTCAAGAAATTGTTGAGCTCCCGCAGATTGCCGGGCCAGCTGTGCCTTTGACAAGCCTCCAGCAGTGGCGGCGAAAGGGGAAGCTGGGGCCGGGCATATTGTTCCGCCATGCGGGTCATGAAATGTTTGAGCAGAATTGGAATCTCTTCCTTGCGCTCGCGCAATGGCGGTAATTGCAAAGTGAAGGCATTCAGGCGGTAGTAAAGGTCTTCGCGCAAGCGCTTGGTCGCCAAGGCCTGAGGAATGTCGATGTTGGTGGCCGCCAGGATGCGTACGTCAACCTTGATGATGGAACGGCTGCCGAGCCGCGAGAATTGCTGGTCCTGCAGCACGTGCAACAGTTTGGCTTGCAGTGCAGGCGGCATTTCGCCAATTTCATCAAGCAGGATGGTGCCCTTGTTGCACAGTTCGAATTTGCCCGGTTTGGCGTGCGTAGCTCCGGTAAATGCGCCGGGCTCGTAGCCGAATAATTCGCTTTCGAGTAGATCGGCGGGAACCGCCGCGCAATTCACTTTCAGAAAAGTACGATGGGCGCGCCGCGAGAGTTTGTGAATCAGACGGGCCAGCACTTCCTTGCCCGTGCCGCTCTCGCCCAGCAGTAAGACGGGAATATCCACATGCGCTACCAACGCCGCTTGCGAGCGAATTTTCCGCATCGCAGGGCTGGCTGCAATGAAAAATACGTCGTCGGCGACTTCCTCGACTTCGCCTCCCGCCGGCGTTTTACCCAGACCGAGACACTGGTCGATCACCGCATCCAGTTCCGCCTTCTGAAACGGCTTGGTGAGATAGTCATGCGCTCCCAGACGCATGGCCTGCACAACTTTTTTCGTATCGTTGACACAAGAAAGCATCACTACCTTGGCTGAGGGCCGCTTCTGGCGCAGTTTCTCAAGAGTCTCCAAGCCGTCGATTCCTGGCATCAATACGTCCAGAAGTACGAGATCGGGCTCCAGCCCTTTGTCAATCCGCTCCAGAGCTTCTTCTCCTGTGGAGGCGGTCTCTACTGTGTGGTTGTCGACCTCCAGCAGGGTCCGAATGTAGCGGAGCATGGCGGGTTCGTCATCTACGAGCAGAATCTTCGCGGTTTCGCTCACCGATTCTTTCCTTTGCTAGCGGGGTTGGAGACTGGTTTGAAGGGAAGAAGAAATGAGAATTTGCAGCCAGCGCCGGGATCGCTTTCCACCCAAACTTTGCCACCCATGCCTTGCACCAGGCGACGGACGATGGAGAGTCCGAGTCCCATTCCGTCCTGATTCCCGTTGCTGGGCAGGCGAAAGAAATCGTCGAATACTTCCTGATGAAACTCGGCGGCAATTCCTGGACCTGTGTCGGACACGCTGACCTTCACCGAATTGGGTTGCGAATTGATTTGACGCCGGCGCTCGCCAGAGGATGCAGGTTGAGCCGTGGCACGGCGCTCCCACATATACGGTTCCGCATGCAACCATACAGTGCCGCCCTGGGGAACAAATTTAAAAGAATTTTCCAGCAGGTTAGAGATCACACGCTCCAGCTTAGGAGAATCCATTGGAAATTCCGGCAACTTGTCGTTCGCCAAAAAATAAAGAGCCAATCCCTTTTCCTGAAAGCGAGTGGACCACAAGCGGCAGACATCGGACAGGCCCTGGTTGATGTTGCCGACCGCATATTGCATCTTCAGGCCGCCGGTTTCGAGGGCGCTGTAAGTGAGGAAATCCTGAATAAATTGCTGCAGCCGTTTGCCGCTGGCCTGCATGTCGCGTAATACTTCGCGTTGCCGGTCACTTACAGGTCCAAGCTTCTCACTCTGCAATAGTTCAACGTACCCATTCAGAATTGCGAGTGGAGTTTTCAAATCGTGCGCCGCGGATCCTAAGGCGTTTGTAGTGCGCTGAAAGCGCTGCTGCAATTCGCTGTATGCCTGCGGCAGATCGTCCGCGCTCGGCATGCCTGTCGCCTGTACCGAAGAGATAGGAGCAATCGGAGGTGCACTATCGATGTTGGGAACACACATGTTCTTCTGCACGGTAGCCATAAGGAATAGGGCGGTCTAGCACAGAAAAAGGGAGGCGCACTCAACCGATACAGAAGAATGCTTTAACAAAATCGTATGCCAGGTTACTTTTCATTGTCAACGAAAAATGCAACGTGATTACCCAAGTGTAGCAAAAGCTTGCACTCCAAGCCTGAGGAGTCTGCCTTCTCTATGTCGAAGGTCTTAGGGCTAACTGAAACACCAGAGGAGCAGAAATACCGCACCCCCTGCTGGTTTGTCTGGTCCACGAGGGTGAATTAGCCCGGTTTTTGCCGGTTTTGCAAGTCTTGCTCCGGTCCTTTCAACCCTAAATCAGGTTTTGGCACCCAATGTGCTTGAATTGCTAAGTCAAACTTAACGTGGGAAGGGGTGTGCGTGAACCGAAGGACTGCAACGACAGAGCGTCGGCGGTGGCCGCGCCTGCCTTTGGCCATCCCTGTATTCGTCAGAAGTCGACTTGAGCAGGACAAAGAATTCCTGGAGTTTGCAACTGCCCTCAACGTCTCAGCCGGGGGCATGCTGGTGGCAGTTCGAAGGTCTCTGCCCGCCGCGACTGAGGTTTCGCTGGAAATACCAAGTGCGCCTCTTGCCGCTTTAGCCAGCCTGCCTAAATCTGCGCGCGCCCTGCGAGCTAAGGTGCTGCGTACTCAACACGCCGAGACTTATAACCTCGTTGGCCTCAAGTTCTCGCGTCCTTTGGCTAACGGCGCAGCCAAGGAGAGGACATCGCGAAGGAAGCAATCTTCTCTAGTGTGAAAACATTTTCCCTTCCGGACCGCTGCCTCTTTAGCCAACCTGTATCCTTCTAATTACTAACCAACGCCTCCTTCAATCTTTAGTAAGTTGCTTTTCCTCAATCAGATAGGCTAGCCTAAAGCATTGCCGAACCGTTCTGCGGCGTTTGGTTCCCCGGATGCACTCATCATTGCTGACCTGCGCTGTCGAGCCAGCATAGCTTATGAGCACTTCAAATCCAGTGAGTTCCCTGATTCAGCCTTTGGGCGAGATGCCACCCGAAGCGGTGGTGTTCGGGAGCACCGATGCCATGCGGTCCTTGCGAGAACGGCTCGCCAAGATTGCGGGCGCGAATGTTCCCGTACTCATTCAGGGAGAGAGCGGTACAGGCAAGGACATTATCGCGCGTATGATTCACGCGAATTCACCGTGGAAGACGGGTCCATGGGTGAAGGTGAATTGTCCTGCGATTCCGGGAACGCTGCTGGAGAGTGAACTCTTCGGCTACGAAAAAGGAGCCTTCACCGGCGCTTTCGGCACCAAGCCGGGCCGGGTAGAGATGGCGCATCGCGGCACGCTGTTCCTCGATGAGATATCCGAACTCGACATGAGTTTGCAGTCGAAGCTGCTGCAACTGCTGCAGGACGGCCAATTCTGCCGTATCGGCGCCCAGGAAGACAAGAAGGTGGAAGTGCGCGTGGTTTGTGCCACCAATCGAAAACTGGAAGAAGAAATCGCCAGCGGTACGTTCCGCGCCGACCTGTTCTATCGCATCAATGTGGTCAATCTGCACATGCCGCCGTTGCGCGATCGCATCCCTGATCTGCCCGATCTGGTTGCCTATTTTCTCGAATGCTATAACCGGAAATTCAACTCACGCGCCAAACCGCTCTCGATCGATTTGATGAACGCGCTGTCCAAGTACCACTGGCCGGGCAACGTCCGCGAACTTGAAAACCTGATCAAGCGCTATGTGATCCTGGGGACTGAAGATTCCATCTCCGGCGAGTTACGCTCGCATCAGCCCGATTTTTTCAGCGCCGATATCAACGTGGACGGACCGATTTCGCTCAAGAAAATTACGCGCCAGGCCGTGCATGAATTGGAACGCAAGATCATCTTGAAGGTGCTGCAACACCATCACTGGAACCGCAAGCAGGCTGCGCGTGCTCTGAACATAAGTTATCGAGCCTTGCTCTACAAGATTCGCGACGCGGGCCTGCCATCGAACCGTGGTGCGCGCCGGCCTCAAGTGGCAGAGACGCCGAATCACGTCGTCGCAGCCGACTGATCGGCATTTGTGGCCCGATGAGGGGCGTTCGCGGCAGCGAAAGGTCTCCCGAAAGATCCGCATCAAGCAAGAAATAAAACGTTAGGTCTATGCGAAGTTGACGGATCTATCCGCGCAACTCGGACAGGGCCTTACGGGCGTCGCTGTTGTTGGGATTGAGTTTTAACACGCGCTCCAGTTGTTGCCGTGCCTGGGCTGGCTGGTTGGCTTTCTGATAAGCGAGGGCCAGATGGTAGTGCACGGTCGGGTCGTCGGCCGCACCCCGCTTCTCATTGAGCCGTATGGACTCCTGGAACAAATCAATCGCGGACTTGTACACACCTTTCTGGAAATACGCCCAACCCAAGGTGTCGGCTGCATTTGAGGAGTCAGGCATCCCGCGCCGCGCGGTCTGGGCCATGGCGAGAGCCACGTCCACGTTGCCGCCCTGTTGCAACATCACGTATGCGAGATTGTTCGAGGCCAGTGGATTATCCGGCTGCACCTCCAGCGCCTTCTGATACATAGTCTTCGCATTGTTCCAGTCTTGTTGCGATTCATACATTTCGCCCGCGAGAATGTAGAAGGCAATCTCACGCGGGTGATCCTTGATCGACTGCTGATACAAAGCGAGAGCCTGGTCTACTGAGCCTTCCGCCGCCTGTACCTGGCCGAGCTTTAGAAGCGCATCCGAGTTATTCTTGTCGAGTTCGATCGCTTTGTGAAAGGCTGCGTCGGCGCCGCTCAGATCTTTTTTCTGAAACAGCACCGTGCCCATCAGATCGTAGAAAGCTCCCGTGCTGGGCGATTTGGCGATTTGTGTGCGCGCCGCAGCCACCGCCTGATCGGGTTGCTTCTGCAGCAGATAGACGTTCATGATTCCTTGCAGCGCCTCGGTGGAGGTTGGATCTTTATCCAGTGCCTCCTGATAAAACTTGATTGCTTCCGAATATTGTTTTTCCATCCCGTGAAGATTGCCCATTTGCACGTAAGGAGCCACACTTCGCGGAGACATCCCCATAACTTTAGTGAGGTCCTGCTCGGCGTCAGAATATTTCTGGCGATTCATCTCCGCCACCGCGCGCATGAGATAGCCATCGGGAGACTCAGGGGCGCCGGTAATGATTTGTTCTGCGGTTTGGCTGAGAGCATTCATATCCCCGCGGCGCATCTCCAGGCCAGCCAGAGCGCGTTGTGCGTCCGCTAGACCAGGGCGGAGGCGCACGGCTTCGCGCCACTCCGATTCTGCGCGCGCATCATTGTGCTGCATATCGAAGGCGAGGCCCAGGTGATAATGAGCGACAGCGTTGCTGGGATCGTTCGAGAGCGCCTGCTGCAAAGCATCCACGGCACCGCTCGCGTCAGTCTGCCGCAAATCTATCTGGGCGCGATAGATCAGCGCATCGACGTCATGCGGATTCGTCTTTAACAGTTCATTATTAAGTTTGGTGGCTTCCGGCAGTTGGTTTTTCAAGATCAAAAGCTGGACGTAGTTCCGCTTTACCTGCACGTCCCTGGGATGATCGCCATACAGCGACCCGTACTCCGCCGTGGCTCTGTCCAGATCGCCGTTGGCAAAATAAAAATCGCCGAGCATGCGGTAGCCTTCGGAATTATTCGAGAGATCGATTTTTGCCTGTTTCAGTAAAGCTTCCGCCTCGGTCTTCTTGCCTTCGGACATATACATCCGTACCAGCGCTTCGCGCGGGGAAGGATCCTTGGGAGCGAGTTCAATGGCGTGTTTGAATTGCTGTTCGGCTTCGGGGATGCGGTTGCGCGACTGGTAAAAGCCTCCCAGAGCCAGCTGCGCATTCATCGCCTTGGGATCAAGATTGGCGGCTTTCTTAAAGCTTGCCTCGGCCTGATCGATCTGGTTTGAGCGCAGTTGCAGAAGCGCCAGATTCAGATAGGATTCCGATCGATGGGGATCGATGGCGATCGCTTTTTGCATCTCCTGCAATGCCGCAGCCACGTTGTTTTGCGCCGCATAGTAGTCTGCCCAGGCCTCGAAGACCTCGGGATTCTGCGGCTGCTTTTCGTGCAGAAGGTCGAGATGAACGCGTGCCTGTTTCAGATAATCCTGATTGGAGGAGCCATCCGGGTTTCGCGCCGTGACCAGGAGATTGGCCAGATCGATGTGGGCGCGGTAATTATCTGGAGCCAGTTCGACGGTCCGCGAGAGTTCTTGAAAGGCGTGGGCGCTGTCGCCGAGTTTGAGATAGGTTTGCCCGAGCTGATAATGCGCCTGGGCGAAACGGGAATCGATCTGAACTGCATTGGCGTATTGGATGGCAGCTTCGCGGTATTTTCCCTGGGCGAAATAGCGGTCGCCACTCTCCACATACTTTTGCTTACGCACGTTGGGATCGCGCGAACATCCCGTGAACAGGGCGGTAATGAGAAATCCGACGAGACAAAGGCGGACGATTACGGAGCGGCTCATGTTTTCTCCAAGGCAGGCGCGAATGCGCAGACGATTACGAACTTCGGGACACTACACCAAGGTACTGCAATCCGGGGTGTAAATAAAGTTACTGCCGTCATACCAGGGGATTATGAGACGGCTGTCGCTGAACCTATATTTCAGATCCTCGGATCGGATTGCTTGGGGACCCTTGGATGTCAGGAAAGCTCACGCGCGTGAATTAGAAACCGATGCCCTAGGTGCGGGCGAGCCGCGCAATAAGCCTTCGGTGCTGAGATCCTCGTCTACGTCTGGCCAGTACAAACCATACCCTCCCCCAGCAAGTTTCCAGTTCTGACGTTGCAAGGGCGTGGCATTCAGTAAGCGGGGGTACCATACGAGCGGTACGGTTATAATCCGGCCGTCGCGCAGCGAGACACTGAGAGCATCGTCGCTGAACTCAACGCTCAAAACCCGCTCATCGGCCGTCGACGCCAAAAAATTCATTCCAAGTCTCCAGAAGGTGCGTCTTATGTTCCGTCACGAGTAATTGTATCTCGCGGAGTTCATGAGCACGAACACCCAAAGTTTGCAGCCAATTGGACCGGGTTGAGCCAGAACTTAGCGGAAGCGTCATCGCGATCGATGTGAATATGCGCCGGCTCATTTGCTTCGTGACTATAGAAATAGAATCGATATGGGCCGAATCGAAGCGCCGTCGGCATGCGCGAGATTGTATCAGTTAGCCCTTCACTTATTGCAATGTGTGGCTGGATGGCCCGGAGGTAGAGGCCCCGGTGATGTTGTAACGTTTTAGTTTGCGGTAGAGGGTGGCGCGGCTGATACCGAGCATGCGTCCGGCGAGAGCTTTGTCGCCTTTGACTTGTTCGAAGACACGCTGGATGGTGGCGCGTTCAATATCTTCCAGATCAGTTGTGGAGAGCGGGGCTGTGGCCGCTGCATCGCTCGAATTCAATTCCGCGCCTGCCGCGAGATCGGACGCCAATGCAGAATCGGATTGCGTTGCGGTTCGAGAGCTTGGTGAATCGAGGGCGGCGATGGATGGAGGAAGATCACCGAGATCGATAAGAGTTCCGTCGCCCAGAGCGACGGCCCGCTCGATGCAGTTTTCCAGTTCGCGCACATTTCCTGGCCAGTCATAATTCATCAGAACTTTCATGGCGGTGTTGGACACGCGCAGATCGGCGCCAGGCGCATAACGTTCGCAAAACCACTGCACCAGCATAGGGATATCGCTACGGCGCTCACGCAAGGCAGGCACGTGTACGGTGACTACGTTGAGGCGGAAGTAAAGATCTTTGCGGAAGGTCCCATTCTTGTAGGCCGCTTCGAGATCGCGGTTGGTGGCGGCGATGATGCGCACGTCCACCTTGACGCGCTGGTTGCTGCCGACGGGACGGATTTCTTTTTCCTGCAACACGCGCAACAGCTTGGCTTGCAACTCGAGCGGAAGTTCGCCGATCTCATCGAGAAAGACCGAACCGGTATCGGCGGATTGAAAAAGTCCCTGCTTGGATTTGAGCGCGCCGGTGAAGGCTCCTTTTTCATAGCCGAAGAGTTCGCTCTCGATCAGAGTAGGTACGAGCGAGCCGCAATCGACGGCGACGAACGGGCGGTTGGCGAAGGCTCCGCGGTAATGAATCGCCCGGGCGATCAGTTCTTTGCCAGTGCCGCTTTCGCCGGAAATGAGGACCGAAGTCCGCGTGTCTTTCAGGCGCGAAGCCACGCGTAACACTTCCTGGATCTTGGCGGAGGCGCCGATGATGCCGTGGACGGCGGTTTCGGAATCCATCCGCTGGCGGAGGAATTCGTTTTCCTCGACCAGGCGGATTTTTTCCGCCATGCGACGCAGAAACAACCGTAATTCTTCGAGTGGAGAAAACGGTTTGGTGATGTAGTCGTAAGCGCCCAGGCGCATGGACTGTACGGCGGTTTCGATGGAGCCGTGTCCGGTCATGAGGGCGACTTCGGTGCGGGGCAGAGATTTCTTCACTCTCTCCAGAAATTCAAGGCCCGACATGTGCGGCATGACCATGTCACTGAGGATCATGTGAACAGGCTGCTCTTCGAGCAGAGCCAGCGCCGATTCCCCGCTATCTGCTTCGAGACAGATGAAGCCCAGGGCTTCGCCCACGGTCATGCATAGCTTGCGGATGCTCTGCTCATCGTCGACCACCAGCAGCCGGATGCGAAGTTCTTCTTTTCCGAGGGGAGGATTCACCGGGCTTTCCCCATAGTTTTTTCGACAGCAGAAATCAGGTCCTGAACACGAAAAGGCTTCTCGAGGTAGAGCGCGCCAATCTTGCGCAGGGTGATTACGGTTTCTTCGTTGGCATAGTCTCCGGTGATGATCACTACTCGGTCGATCAGATCGGGGCGGTTGGCGGAAATCCAGGAATGAACCTGAGCGCCATCGACGCCGCCGGGCGTGCGCATATCGGAGACTACGCCAAGGTACTGGCCTTTCTCCAGCAGACGCAGAGCTTCGGCGCCCGATTCGATGCAGACGACTTCATATCCATTGCGCTCGAGAGTGGCGCTTACCAGAGCCATGATGGAAGGTTCGTCCTCGATGAGAAGAACCGGGAGTGTGGTGGGATGGACGGTTGCGCTTGTCATTTTTGTAGAACTCCTGCGGCCACACCCAGAGAAGCGGTGTGGGGCGCTGCGGGAAAGCGGACGATGAAGGTGGCTCCCTGCCCGTCGCTATTGTTGTGGCAGAGAATTTCTCCCCCATGCTCCTTCACAATGCCGTAGCAGATGCTGAGGCCGAGGCCGGTTCCCTTGCCAACCTCTTTGGTGGTGAAGAAGGGATCGAAGATGCGGTCGGGATGGGAGATGCCGTAGCCATTATCGCGAAAAGAAATTTCGACTGCGTTGCCGGCTTTGGTGGTCGCGATTTCGATGCGAGCAGGCCGGCCGATCTCGTGTACGGCATCGTAAGCATTGTTCAGGATGTTAAGAAAAACCTGCTGCAGTTGATGAGCATCGCCGTTAACATCGGGAATTCCCTCGTCGAGGTGTTCGACAATGTCGACGCCGTGGCTGTTGAAGTCATAGGAACGGAGTTGAATGGTGCGGCGAAGAATCAGATTCAATTGGACGGCATTGCGTTGCGGCGGCATCTGGCGGGCGAAGCTGAGCAAATTCTGGACGATCTGTTTGGTGCGCTGAGCTTCCTGCAGAATGACGCGCAGGTCTTTGCGGGCTGTTTCTGGAAGATCGGGGTTTTCCAGCAGTAGATCGGCGAAGCCGAGGATTGCCGTTAAAGGATTATTTACTTCGTGAGCGACGCCGGAGACGAGTTGTCCAACGGCGGCCATTTTTTCGGCGTGAACCAGTTTGCCTCGAAGTTCAGCGGAATCGGTGATGTCGGTCATGACGACGACGATGCTGTTAATGTTCTTCTGCTCGTCGCGCATGGGGCTGAGGTTAACGGAGAACTGGCCCGCCTGACCGTTGCCGCGCATGATTTGCAGTTCCAAGTTGTCGACTTGTCCGCCGAGAAGGATGGTCTGCAGTGCTTCCGCAAGTGGACGGACGTAGCCCGGGGCTGCCAACTCGAGCAAGGGACGACCCAAGAGTTCACGTTGTTCGAAGCCGGCTTCGTACCAGCGGCGATTGGCATAGCTGATAAGGCCCGCGGTGTCAGAAACCAGGATCAGACTCTGCGTGTTGCTGAGAATCTTGCCGGAGAAGTCCCGTTCGCGTTGCAGTTCCGATTGATAAGTGTGCAGGCCGGTCACATCCAGCATGAGGCCGCGAATCTGCAGCAGGCGTCCAAGACTGTCGTACATACCGAAGGCATTGATGAGAACGTAGATGGGAGAGCCGTTCTTGCGGCGAAGCGTGGCCTCAACGTTCCGCATGTGGCCGTTTTCTTCCATGGCCTGGCTGTGCAACAAGCGCTGCTCAGGAGTGAAATAGATCTGGGTGGGAATATCCACTTGCAAAAGTTCATCCCGGCTGGCGTACCCCAACATGGCGACCAGCGCGTCGTTTACTTCGATGAATCGTCCTTCGGGCGTGCTGAAGAAAAGTCCTTCCTGAATGTTGTCAAACAATTCGCGATAACGGCGCTCGGCTTCGCGGCGGTCGGTGATGTCCTTCAGTACATGGATAGTTTGCAGGCCTTCACCGGCGGCCCCGTGAACCCGGGAAGTTGAAACCAGATAGGTTCGGTCGAGCGCGGGATGAACGTATTCGTCCGCATCTTCATCAACGGACCTGCAAAACGGGCACGAATAGAGCGTGGATTCGCTGGTGAGCGCCAGCAGGGCGCGCATGTTAACCCCGATCAGTTCATTGGGAGTAACACCGATCATGGCGGCCAGAGAGCGGTTCACGCGCAGAACCTTGTCCATCTCATCGTGGACGACAATCAGGTCAGTAATCGCGTCAAAAATTTCCAGCCAATGCCGGTTGGCTTGTTCCACGCGCGTGAACAGACGGGCGTTATCCAGGGCCATGGCGGCATGACCGGCGACGGCCTCGATCAGTTCACGATCTTCCGACGCCAGTGGCCGGGAACGGCCAGAGAGGCATAGCAAGCCCGCGAGTTCTCCGTTGGAACCCGGCAGGCGAACCACCACGCAGTCGCTCCAGCGCAAATCCGACGCCAACTCCGGGCCGAGAAGATCGGACGCGGTACCGGAAACGATGGTCTCCACGTGCCGGCCAGCCAACTCGGCAACTGCTCGCGCGAAGCGCTGTTGCAGTGCTTGGTCGTCCGGGCGGGTGCGGGCTTCTACAGAGTGGACATCGTAGTGCGGAGGCTGTGACTCCTGTCCACTATGAGAGGGATTATCTGTGTGAGGAGCTTCAGGTTGCTGCTGATTGCTTGGTCCGGAACGAAGAGATTCAGCTTGCAGCGACCCCATCTGTGACGAGGTGGTTTGAGGAGCAGCCGACAGCGGATACAGCGCAACTGTCTGAAACCGTCCCTCCTGAAATAAAGCCAGCGCTCCGGCTCGCGCGCCGGTGAGTTCGATGGCGCGATCGACAAACTTGCGGGCGAAATCGGGCAACCGCAGGATGCCATCAATCTCACGCGCGAGCTGAATCAACACATCGGATCGCCGGCGGTTGAGTTCCGATTGGTGCAGGTTGCGGGCAACTTCGAGGACCACCGAAACCTGGGCAGCCAGGGCGCGGGCGCGGCGCACATCCTCGCGGGAAATGCCAGTATCGTCGAGACGATCGAGTACGCCGAACATTCCCAGGACGCTGCCTTCAGCGCTGAGCAAAGGCACGGCGAGCAACTGCCGGGCCTTATATCGGGTGATGGCAGGCAGATTGACGCCGGCTTCCTGGCTCAGATCGTCGGACCAGAAAACTTCCTTTGCGCGTAATGCGCGCGTGGCGATGCCTTCGGGGAAAATGTTATCGACGCGCTCCGGCTGGCCGCGGGTAACGCTATGCCGGATGCGAAACTGTTCGTCCTCAAGGAGCGCAATGAAGCACCGCCCAAATCCCAGAAAATCCGATGCGCGAACCACGAAGGCCTGAAGGAAATGATCGAGATCGCCGCTGGAACTCAGTTCGGAGGAAATCTCGAGTAACTGGTGCAGTTCGCGGGCCTGCCCCTGCGCCGTGGAACAAAGTTCGGCATGCGCTAGCGCGACCGCTCCAAAGCCGGCGATGACGGAGACCAGCGATTTCTCTTCTGCGGTGAAGCTGCCAACCGATCGGGGATAGACAAGGATTGCTCCCTCGGTGCGCGAAGTGCGGAACGGAGCGGCGATCAGCATTCCGGACGAGATCACGCTGCCGAGCGAGTGTTGATCGCCGCTCACCGAGATGGTGATGGTCTCGCCGGCGGAAACGGCGCGTTGCGCCAGATCGGCGGCAAAGCGAATGGTTTGCCGGTCATGGCGAGCCCGGAAAGAAGTCGCCAGTTGAGTGGTTTCGGCGGAGACGGCGCGCAATTCAAACGGTCCCTCGCGGCGCAGGAGAATCGAAACCAGACGAGTGCGCAGCAGCAGACGCAAACGGTCGGCCAGGGCTTCAATCACCGTGTCGACGTCTGGAGTTCCATGCAATGCTGTGGCTACCTCAGCCAGCACTTCGGCGCGGCGGTGCTCCTCGCGCGAAACCTCGGCCATCCGTGTCGCTTCCAGCAGGCTGCCCAATTGTCCCGCCAGGATGGTGGCCTTGGCGGAGAGGTCTTCATCGAAAAAGTCGTCCTCGGAATCATGTAAGAACGTCAGCGCGCCGATGACTTCATCGAAGACCACCAAAGGAGCACCCATGAGCGAGCGGGCACCAAATTCCTGTAGCGCAGGGACCGAAGACTGCACGTGGTTGGCGAAAGTTGTGCGGCGGGAACGGACTGCGTCGGCAGTGACTGCGCTTTGTTGGGGAAGCAGACGGAGTCCGATGAAACGCTCGGCCAGTTTGCCGTCCGCCTGTTCCCCTACGAGTTCATTTCCGGTATGACGCCTCCAGAAATAGACTCCGGAGCACTGAAAGAATTCGCGGGTGATCCGGCAGAAAAGTTGAATCAGGGAATTTGGATCGGAGCGTTCCGCCGCTTTCTGGGCGATGCGCAGAAGGAGGTTCTGAAAGGCAATGTCGGAGTCGATGTGGATCCGCCCGGGAGGGCGCTCCTCCGGTGGCGAAGTCGAATTGCTTCCAACTATGTTCAGAACGTCACCGCGTGCCGAAGGATTTAGTGATTCTCACAAGTGATTGAATCTAATGGAAAAATACCCCGCCATCTCATTTTGAGTCAAGTGAAATGGGGGAACGGGGTGCCTAAGTGTGAAATCCCGAGAATAACGGAGGTGTGTCTCTCAGTTTGAGAAAGCTGCTCGGCAAAGCCAATCCCGTCGCTTGGAATGAGACGGAGCTAATGTTCATCCCAGGTTGGGAGCGGAGTCGATAGCCCGGGCTAAGTCTTTATTTCATAGCCAAATCCGCAGAAGTGACTTTGGTTTTTTCGAAATGTCACGCGTGGCCCCGGCTTTGCTCGAAAGGGACTGCCAGGAATATTACCGGGAGGAACTGTGTCTTTGCGACGGATGGGGACGTTGTGGGCAGTACTTACGTTATTGGCTGCAGTGGGGACGTTCGGAGTGCGTGCGCAGAACAACGACAACGAAATTGTGCGGCGGGCGAAGACTCGAGTGCAGCCCGAGTATCCGGAGTTGGCGCGCAAGATGAATATCACTGGGACGGTAAAGGTACAAGTGGTGGTTTCGCCTAACGGGACGGTGAAAGACGCAAAGGTTGTAGGAGGTCATCCGGTGCTGGCGGGCGCGGCGCTGGACGCGGTCAGGAAGTGGCGCTTTGAGCCGGCATCGGGAGAGAGCACAGGCGTAGTGGATTTCAAGTTTGAACCTCATCAGTAGCGGGAAGACAGGCGGCCGGGAGGAAACGGCATGACGATCGGCAAGAAGCTATACGTAAATTTCGGAATCATCCTCAGCATGGTGGTAGTGCTGTTCTTGGTGAACCTGCTGGCGGTGCTGAGAGAGCATGCTGCCAAGGACGCGGCCAAAGTTTCGCTCGATCTGGAGGAAGCCACCAACGACGTGCGGTTCCAGATGATGCAGAACCGCCTGTACTTGAGCAACTACCTGCTCAGTGGCGACAGCCGGGAAGTGGACCGGATGAATGAAGGGCTGCGTACACTCAGCGACAAACTGCAACAGGGCAAAACGCTTGCGAACTCCGACCAGGAGCGTTCCGCGCTGGAGCGGGTGCAGCAACTTGAGCAGGCGTGGAGCAAGGAGTTCGCGCAGCCGTTGATCGACAAACGCAAGGACGTCGACTCGGGCAATGCCACCGTGGCGGAATTACAGATTTATTACCTTCAAAAAGATGCCTCCTCATGGGTGAAGAATTCGACGGATGCACTGGACCTGGCGGATGGGGAAAACCGCAAACTGGTCGATGCCCGCCGCAAATCGGATGAAACGGCGAGTACCTGGACCATTTTGGCTGCTATTTTCAGCACGATCACCGCGCTCGCGCTGGGCATCTTCATTGCCTTCTCGACCGCCAAATCCATAACCGCGCCCTTGACCAATCTTATGATCGTCTCCCGCCAGATTGGCGATACCGGCGATCTCGAACACAACATCGAGGTGAACCGTCAGGATGAAATTGGAGAACTGGCCCGCACTTTCGCGAAGATGGTTACTTATCTGAAAGAGATGGCGGGAGTTTCAGAGTCGATCGCCGGCGGAGATCTTACAGTGGAAGTGAAGCCGCGTTCGACACACGACACGCTGGGCAATGCCTTCGCTCGCATGGTCGAGGGATTGGCGCGCCTGGTGCGCAGCGTGCGCGATGCTTCCGCGCAAGTGGCCAGCGCTTCAGGACAAGTGGCGAATGCGTCCGACGATTCGGCCAAGATCGGGCTCCAGGCTTCCTCAGCCATCGATGAAGTCACCAGCACCATGCACGAAATGAGCGTGAATGTGCAGAACATGGTGAAGAGCACGCAAGTGCAGGCTTCCAGCGTAAGCGAGACTTCGGCGTCGATTGATCAAATGGTGGCATCGATTCAGCGCGTGGCCGATACCGCCAAAGTTCTGCTCGATATCTCGAACCGCTCCCGCGAAGAAGTACACAGCGGCATCGCCACCATGGAGAAGGCGACCGATGGATTGAACCGCATCAATGCCACCATAACAAGTTCCGGAGAGATTATCGGGGCGCTCGGACAGCGCGCCGACGACATTGGAAAGATCATCGAGGTAATCGACGACCTTGCGGAGCAAACAAACTTGCTGGCGCTGAATGCAGCCATCGAAGCAGCCCGCGCCGGAGAGCACGGACTGGGCTTTGCCGTGGTGGCCGATGAAGTTCGCAAGCTGGCGGAAAAATCGGCGCAGTCGACCAAGGAAATTTCCGAACTGATTCAAAGCATTCAGAAGGAAGCGCGCAAGGCAGTCGAAAACATGGATCGCTCCACCGGCATTGTGAACGAAGGACTGGATCTGGGCGGCGAACTCAATGGAGCGCTGCGCAAGATCTCGAACGTGGTCACCGAAGTTTACAAGTTCGCTCAAGAGATCGGCGCAGCTACCAACGAACAATCTCACGGATCGTCGCAAATTGCCCGGGCGACAACGCGGCTGAATGAGATCACTCACGAAATCAGTTCCGCCGTCGAAGAGCAGGCTTCGGGAGCGCAGGCTGTGGTGAAAGCCATGGAGCGGATGCGCGAACTGGTGCAGCAGTCCACTTCAGGCTCGACTGAACTGGCGGCATCGGCGGAGCAGATGTCGAAAATGTCGCGCGGATTGCTGGACTTCATGGACCGCTTCGCGTTGGACGAGTCTTCAGCCCCGCGGCTGTCTGCGCCTGAAGAAAAACCACAGACCGCGCGGCGGGCAACTGCGGGATCGCGTTTCTAAAGGAAATCAGGGTCAGAGAGATTACGACCAACGATGAGTCGCGAACTCCATATCGTGGGCTTTCAGATCGGGCGCGAGACCTATGGCGTGCCCATTACATCGCTGCATGAAATCGTGCGCGTGCCGGAGATCACCGCCGTCCCGGATGCGCCGGATTATCTGGAAGGTGTGATTAACCTTCGGGGAAAAATCGTCTCGGTGATGGATTTGCGCAAGCGCTTTGGTCAGAAACAAACCGAACTCAAGCGGCGGAACCGGATTCTGGTGGTGGAACATTCGGGCCGACTGGCTGGACTCATTGTTGACTCGGCCTCCGAAGTGGTGAAGATCCCCAGCGAGGATGTGGAAGCGCCGCCTGCGGTTTTTCAGGAAGGTGGGCTGAACTGTGTTACGGGATTGGGGAAAGTGCAGGGACGGCTGATCGTTTTGCTGGATATGAACAAATTGTTGGCGCCAGCCAGTCTGCTCCAAGAGAGCGGAAAAGCCGAGACCAAGGCAGCCAAAGCGGATGCGCGCGGAGCGGCGGCCGCCAAATGATAGTCGGAAGTGTGTTCCATGACCAGTCTGCTGGAGGCGGAGTGAGCCGGGGACGCGGGGGACGAGAAGCAGCATGAGCACATTCGGAGCGGCACCAGCTCCCATCTTGACGGAGGCGGAGCTCAAGCTTCTGCAGGCTCTGGTGTATCAGGAGTGCGGCATGCACTTCGACGAGCGCCGCCTTCACTTTCTGCAGGATCGTCTGCTGCGGCGCCTGAAGGATTGCCACGTCGATTCTTTCTACGCTTACTACCGTCTGCTGATCAGCCAGGAAGGCAAGGCAGAGCTGGCCAAGCTGGTGGAAAATCTCACGGTCAACGAAACCAGTTTTTTCCGGCACAAGGCGCAGCTCGATTTATTTCAAAAACATGTGTTGGAAGATTTGCTGAAGCAGAAGCAGGCCCACCGGGAATATTCCATCCGGATATGGAGCGCCGGATGTTCGACCGGCCAGGAAGCCTACACGCTGGCCATGATGTCGGTGGACAGCCTGGCTTACTACTACCTGCGCAATCCTCTCCCCGTGGAGATCGCTCTGCCCAAGCCGCTGATTCCACCACCGTGGAGGGTGGAGATTCTGGCCAGCGATATCAGCTACTCCGTCCTGCGCTCTGGGCAGGAAGGCGCTTACAACGACCATCAGATGAGCACTGTGGATTACGGATTCCGTCTCCGGTACTTCGACAAAGTCGGCGAACGGTATGCGGTCAAGAAAGCGCTGAAGGAGATGGTTCACTTCGACTTCCACAATCTGAAAACAGAATATCTACCGCAGCGCAACGATGTGATCTTCTGCCGCAACGTGATGATGTATTTCGACGTAGCGGAACAGAAACGGCTGGTGGAGAAGTTTTATCGCTGCCTGAATCCCGGCGGCTATCTGTTTGTAGGTCACGCGGAGAGTCTGCTGGGCTTGACCGATAAATTCCAAATGGTGCACCGCGACAGTGGAACCGCATACCAGCGGATTGAGGTGCGAGAGTGACCGATTCACTCGACGAGCGTGGAGCGGAACTGCGAGAGCTTTTCTTTGAAACCTCGCAGGAACTGCTGCAGGCGCTGAACGAAGAATCTCTGAAGCTGGAAAAAAATCCCGGCGATGAGGAAATCGTACGTTCCATCCGGCGGACAGTACACACTCTGAAAGGCGATTCTGCGGCTTGTGGACTGCGGGAATTGAGCGAACTGGCGCACCAGTTCGAAGACGCACTCTCGCTGGAGACCGCGGCCGCACACGACGCGCTGGCGGAGATTGCTTTTGCCGCAGCGGATGTTTTCGCGGCCATGCTCGCGGCGTACCACGGTGGAGGCGTAATGCCCGCCACCGATGCGCTGCTGAAGCGAATCGATGAACTCACTTCCGCCCCGGCAGCCAAGAAAGTGCGGCGCAAGAAGAAATCTGCCGAGCTCGCCGCGAAGTCCGGCAAGGGTTCCGGCAAAAATAATAATAATAAAGACTGGACCGATTCCGAAAAACGCGCCATGGCTGCCGCGCAGTCCGCAGGACTCGCTCTGTATGACGTTGCGGTGAAAATCGATGCCCACTGCACGATGCCGATTGCCGGGCGGCAGCTGATTCAAAATGCGATCAGCGGAGTTGGCCAGGTGATCGTGGTACGGCCGCACGCAAAATCGCCCGCCGCCACCAAGCAGGTGGAATTCGTCATTGGCAGTTCGCATTCCGAAGAACAGATTGCCGCCAAAGCCCGCATCCCTACCATTGCCGGCGACGTAAGCGTGATTCTGATCGCCGCCGCTCAACCCGCCGAGGCCTCTAAGAAAGTTGAAGACGGGAAGTCGCTGCCCTTGGGGATAAATTCAACGGCAAGCCATGATTCCGTCGGCAATCAGACTGTAATTGAGCAGACTGCCGTCGCAGCCGCTCCAGTCCCGTCCCCTGCGCCCGATGTGCAAACTCCAACCTCGGAAACGCTAGCGCCGGTGATGGCAGAGAACATCCTGCGCGTGGATGCGGGACGCATCGACAACGTTTTAAACCTGGTGGGAGAACTCATCATCGGAAAATCGATGTTGCAACAGGCCCTGAATGAGTTCGCTAAACGCTATCCCAAAGAACCAGTGCGCGGCAAGTTTGCCGATGCCATGGCCTTCCAGGCGCGGGTATTGAATGATTTGCAGCGCTCGGTGATGAAGATTCGCATGGTGCCGGTCGACCAACTATTCCGCCGCTTTCCACGAATGGTGCGTGATGTGGCGCGGCAATGCGGACGCGAAGTGGACTTGGAACTCAGCGGACAAGAGACCGATCTGGATAAGGGCATTCTCGACGCCATCGCCGAACCGCTCACCCATTTAGTACGGAATGCAGTCAGCCATGGCATCGAAGCGCCCGAGGAACGACGCAGCCTGGGCAAATCGCCACGGGGAAAGATTCGACTGAATGCATTTCATCAAGGCAATCAAGTAGTGGTTGAGATTAGCGATGATGGCCGAGGCATGAACGCACAAAAAATTCGCGCCAAAGCCGCAGAGTTGGGATTGATTGCAGCGCAGGACGCCTCCCGTTTGAGCGATGCCGAAGCACTCGAACTAATCTTCCGTCCGGGATTCAGCACGGCAGAGGTGGTCACGGAAGTTTCCGGACGCGGAGTTGGAATGGATGTGGTGCAAAGCGTAGTGCACCGGCTTAAGGCCACAATTCACATTGAAACTCGTCCCGGCCAGGGCACAACCTTCAGATTGAAACTGCCTCTCACGCTCGCCATCATTAAGGCGCTGATGTTCTGGGTGGAACAGCGCCTGTACGCGATTCCGTTGAATGCAGTGAACCAGATCGCCCGCACCACGGAAGCTGAAGTACATCAGGTCGATAACTACGAAGTTTTGCAACTGCGCAATCAGGTGCTGCCGCTGCTCCGCCTGGGTCGCCGGGCCGCATTGGACGGTGACCGAAAATCAAAAAAGCTGTTCGTACTGGTGATTACGGTGGGGGAAAAGAAATATGGGTTGATCGTCGACGCTTTGGAAGGTGAGGAAGAATTGGTAATCAAGGCTTTGGACGACCAGACATTCTCGACCGATCTGGTGAATGGCGCCTCAATCCTGGGGGATGGAAAAGTTGTGCTCATTCTAAATTTACTCGCAGTTGTGGAACATGTCTCGCAGTCGACGTCTGAACAGTCGGGAGTCGGTAACTTTGGATTATTGCTGAACCATGCTGATCGAGCGCGGCTCGCATTAAGCGCCGCGGGAGGCCAGTCATGAGTATGAACAAAGTGCGCGTGCTGGTGGTGGACGACTCGGCGTTGATGCGAAAGCTGATCCCGCAGATGCTGGAGAGCGATCAATCCATCGAAGTGGTGGGCACAGCCATGGACGGAAATTTCTGTCTTAAAAAGATCGAAGAGCTCCGGCCCAATGTGGTCACTCTCGACCTGCAGATGCCGGGAATGAACGGAATGGACACCTTGAAAGAGATTATGCGTCGACATCCGTTGCCGGTGATCGTAGTCAGTTCGCATTCGACCGACGGAGCGTCCATCACATTCAAAGCACTTGGGCTGGGCGCCTTCGATTTCGTGACCAAGCCTCAGGATGCTTCGGCGCACATGGCCGAGACCGCGCGCCAGTTGATTGCAAAAATTAAAGCCGCCGCGGATTGCAAAGTTGTACGCCCCGGAACGTCGGGAGCGGCTGTACGCGTGGAAAAGCCTGTGAGCGCAAAGTCTGGGCCTCCACCGACCAAAACGGTGGCGATCGGAATCTCTACCGGAGGACCACAGGCGCTTGAGTTCCTGTTGGCGCAACTTCCGCCGGACTTTCCCGGCACAATTCTGGTGGTGCAACACATGCCATCCGGCTTCACTGAGATGTTTGCGAAACGGCTTGACGAGCTGTGCGCTTTGCGAGTGAAGGAAGCACAATCCGGAGACGTGTTGCAGGCCGGACGCGTGCTAGTTTGCCCGGGAAGCCGCCACATGACGGTGAAGCGCCTGCCCATGGGCGACGTTGTGGTTCTCAACGATGAGCCTCTGGTTAATGGGCACCGCCCGAGCGTGGATGTCTTATTCCATAGCCTGGCACAGGAATTTGGCAGGATGAGCGTCGCTGTATTAATGACCGGGATGGGCGATGACGGTGCGCAGGGCCTGGGCGAAATAAAAAAAGCTGGAGGCATGACGATTGCGCAGAGTGAGGAATCTTGCGTAGTGTTCGGGATGCCGAAGGCTGCCATCGAACGCGGCTATGCTACGCGTGTCGTGGGCCTGGAGGTGCTCGCATCCACGTTACAGGCTCTTTGTGGGCGCGGGAACGGGCATGGAGAGAATGGCGGGGCGGGCAAAGCTCTCCGCGCCGGGCGCTGAGCGGGGAGTTGCTGAAACGGGATGTGACTTGAGTTATCTGGTTTGCAGAAGGCTGCCATGTTGAAATTAGAAGGGGAGATTGCTATGGAACAGTTTGCACCAGTAAAACGCAGTAAGGACGGGCAACCGGTCCGCTACTTGATCGTGGACGATTCCGTGTTCGCGCGCAAGAATCTGGCCCGCATGATCGAAACGTTTGGCGGGCAGGTAGCGGCCGAGGCCGGGGACGGGTTGACTGCGATCAGCGAATTTGATCGCACGCATCCCGATATTGTGCTCATGGACATCACCATGCCGCAAATGGAGGGCATCGAGGCTGCGGAGAAGATCGTTCAGGCACACCCCGAAGCCCGTGTGGTCATGGTCTCGTCGGTGGGCTACCAGGAAAACATTGTGGCCGCCTTGCAGCGCGGGGCGCGGCATTTCGTGCAGAAGCCGGTGAAGCCGGAAGTTCTGTATGAAGTGATCAAGTATGTTATGGGAGAAGACGGCGCCGTGGCCACCGCGGCCGGCGCGGGAGTCTAACCGCAATGAAGATGGAACTGATTCAGCCTTTCATCAACGCGGCCGACGCCGTGTTGTCGCAAGGCCTTTCGAGCACCACCAAAGTCGGCAACCTCTCGATGGAAGAGAACGCCTATCGCCGCAAAGGCGTGGCCGGCATGGTGGCGCTTACCGGCGACATTGAGGGCCGTATCGTTCTGGATCTCGAACCGCAGACCGCTTTGCGCGTGGCCAGCCACTATGCGGGTGCGGAGTTACCCGAGTCCGACGGATTGATCAAAGAAACCATCTTCGAACTGGCCAACCAGGTTGTGGGCAATGCGGTGTGCGCACTCAACGATCAGGGCTTCCATTTCCGCGTGCATCCCCCGGTGCTGGTGACTTCCGCTGAGGGGGACAAAACCAGCGAAGATGTCGAGGCGCTGATGATCTGCTTTGAGACTTCCCTGGGAAATGTATTTATGAACGTCGCATTGCGTTATAACAAGCGACGCATGTCGGATCATGTGGCCATGGCTGGTAGTCGCTAGTGTTTGTCCGGAAACTTCTGCTTGGGCTTTGATTCGGGTTTTTCTTCTCTTGAATTCCTGACCTTTCTCTCCACCGGCGTCCCCTCAGAAGCGTGTCCATGATTAGGCGAGCAGCGATAGCTGTTTGTTCGAATCCCCGCCGGAATCTTTCGCCGGGTCGGCAATCCTTTTTAGCTCGGGATATTTCTGGATCAACGTGGGCGGAGCCAGCACGCGGTGGCCGCTGATCAACGCCTTCAATTCCAGCGCATTCACGCCCGCTTTGCTCTCGAAATGATTGTTGGTGATTACGTAGGTGGTTTGCGCGCGCTCGGCGACGTGTTGAATTCGTTCTTTCCAGCCTGCGAGTTCGCCGTCGTTATACAGGTAGTTGTAGCGATCGTTGCGATTATCGGAGTCGAACCACTGCTCGTAGTTGCGGCCATGCAGGCGGATGTAGCCGATCGCGGCGGTGACATGTTCGGTGGGCGCGAGCGAGCGGCCGAGTACGGGCTGGTCGATGTTGCAGAAGCCGACATTTTTTTGCGCGAATGCAGCCAGCGTTGCAGCATCGTTCCAACTGGAGTGGCGAACCTCGACCACGCGCGGATATTCGATAAATTGCCGCAGCAATCGGTCTAGATATTCACGGTTGAGCGAAGTGTTCTTGAATGACACTGGAAACTGAATTAGCAGCGCGCCCAGCCGTCCTTCATTAGCGATGGCATCCAGACCTTCGCGGGTGCGGGATTCGTCCTCATCCGTGGGCCGGATGCTGGCTGCGGAAGTGGGCTCCAGTAGTGACATGGGCGAGTGAGTGAATGCGCGGTACAGCTTGGCCGTAAAAAGAAAATTCTTGTTCACGGGCGCGACTTTGCGGCACCAGAGTTTGGCGAGCTCCGGCTTAAGCGGCCCGTAAAACGATGTGTTGATTTCGGTGGTATCGAAGAAACGTGCCAGATACTCGAGAGCATGCTGTTTGCGGCGCTGCATGCCCGGAGGATAGAAAACGCCGTCCCAGTCTTTATAAGACCAGCCGGCGGTGCCGATGCGAACATCGTTCGAATGGACCTGCGGCAGACGAACTGAGGCTGAAGATTCCATGCGAGGAACCGCAGACGGTGGGCACGGCAAGGTTAGCACAGAGCATGAAAAAAGAGCGCCCGCAATAAGAAGAACAGATAAGAAGAACAAACGCTACGCCGAGTATCATTGGTGCTGGCTGATATGAATCGGTCCTGCGCGGTGGCGATTGTGATTGTGTTGATGACGGTTGCGGCCGCGAGCCAGATATCCGCGGCGCCGTCATCCACGGCGGGTTCTTCGCCTCGAGTCCCCAAGCCCGAAGTTAGCCCTGGTTACGTGGGCGACGCCGCTTGCCAATCCTGTCATCAGGAAAAGGTCGAGACATTTCACCGCACGTCACATTACCTTACCTCAAGGTTGCCGGAGAAAGACTCGATCCTTGGCAGCTTCGCGGCCGATGCCAACGTAATGAAGACGTCCAACCCTGAGTTGTTTTTCCGCATGGAGCAGAAGGGGGATGATTTTTTTCAGACCGCGGTGGAGGGCGCGGATCCATTCATAACATCGCGCAGCGAACGGTTTGCGTTTGTGATTGGCTCGGGAGGCAAAGGTCAAACTTACTTATTCTGGAAGGGCGACGATCTCTTTCAGCTGCCAGTTTCTTATTGGAGTGAACTGGGATGGGTGAACAGTCCGGGATATCGCGACGGCACGGCCAACTTCAACCGGCCTATTATTCCCCGATGCCTGGAATGTCACGGAACTTATTTCGAACAAATTCCTCCGCCCTCCAATCGCTACAGAAAAACTGGATTCATCGTGGGCATTACCTGTGAGAAATGTCACGGGCCGGGACGGGAACACGCACACCGTTTCGCGGCAAAATTTCCCGCGAGCGCAAGTTCGGCCGTCATCAATCCGGCGCGATTCTCGCGCGAGCGCCAAATGGATCTTTGTGCCTGGTGTCACGCGGGGGCTGGTTCCTCAATCGAGCCCGCGTTTTCGTACACTCCAGGCGAAGCTCTCGATAAATACTTGACGCTGCCGCAACCCGACCCATCGGCGCCCGTGGATGTTCACGGCAGCCAAGTCGAAATGTTGGAGCGAAGCCAGTGCTTTCAGAAGTCTGGCATGACTTGCCTTACTTGCCATGACGTGCACACTGTGCAACACGATCTGTCTGAGTTCTCACAGCGATGCCTAAGCTGCCACAAGCCTGGCTCGACGATGTTTCCCAAGCGCGGCCATCAGGTGGCCAGCGATTGCATCGGCTGCCACATGCCTCTGCAGGAAACTAATCTGATTGTGTTTGATCAGAACGGCAAGAAGGCGAGACCCAAAGTGCGAAATCATTGGATCAAGGTGTACTCGGAAGTGCCCGCAAATCCTTGAGCTGCAGCGATTTCTTGTTTGCAGGAATAATACGTTGTACGTAACGCGTAAATCAATTTATACTGAGATGTGATCCTTGGTTACCGCGACAAGCGGACCAGAGACTTCGCGCTTGGCAAACGAGTGAAAGCGTTCTCCGGCATCGAACGCCAGGTGCGCTTAAAACTGGATCGTCTGGAGGCAGCGCTCGACCTGCGAGATGTTGCAGTTTTACCCGGTAATCGTTTTGAAGCGCTTACGGGGGATCGGAAAGGACAGTACAGCATCCGCGTCAATGACAAGTGGCGGATTTGCTTCGAATGGAACGAGAATGCGGCCGGACCCTCAAACGTGGAAATTGTCGATTACCATTAGGAAAAAATTATGCCTCTGACTGCGATTCATCCTGGAGTACATTTGGCCGAGGAGCTCGGGGAGTTGAACATGAGCGCTGCCGAATTGGCGCGACAGCTCGAGGTTCCGACCAATCGAATCACGGAAATCCTCAATGGAAGGCGAGCCATCACTGGCGATACGGCGCTCCGCCTGGCCCACTTTTTTGGCACGACTGCGGAATTCTGGCTCAATCTGCAGAGCCTTTATGAAATCCGGCTGGCTCAGCGGAAGTCAGGAAGGTCCATAAAAGGATTGCCAACGCTCAAGCGGTTCGAATCGGTCCACGCCTAGGCAAACAGTTATCAACAGATTTAGTCGAGCGACAAAACCACCCAATACACGCCGGTCGGATACGTTTGCGTGCGTGCATAGCAAGCTCCTACCGAGAAGCGGCGCAGGCCGCGGCTCGCGAGAAGCGGACTTGCATTCTCCGGCAGAGTCCCCGGATGCAAACTCGTATAGGTGAGAACGGTGTAACGCTGTGCAAGTTCATGCACCAGCCCGGTGCCGAGTCTGTCGGCTTGCGCCATGGAGCATGCCGCGTCGTCTGCATTGGCGAGATCGCTTCGCACGAGAGCAGGCTGATTGGCCTGATGTCGCGATTGGGCGAGCGCTGCCGCGATCTGCTGCTTCACTTCTGCCACAGAATAATTGGGGAGGGCATGGCCGAAGTCCTGCACAATGTAGAGCCGGTCTCCGCTGCGGACCACACCCAACCCGACCACGTTAAAGGCCGGGTTGAGCAGGTTTGCGCGATGCGGAGGGGACTGCATGAGATGTTGATGGCCTTGCGCGGCATCGAAGTCGAACGCAACGTTTTCGCCTTCCCGATCGAGTTGCGTGCGGGTTGTAGCCGCGAGGCGCTGGGGCAGGGAAGGCTCGCCCTCGAAGCGATGGGAAAGTTGACGCTCGGCAACCATCTTTTCGGCATGCAAACGGGCAGCGCGGCTCAGACCGGCCTCGAGCGTGAGAGCTGGCGCACCGGCTTGCGCTCTGGCTTGATTGGCGAGATGCAGAAGCAGCTGTTCGGCTTGAGGGTCGTAGTCGCCGAAAGGGATATCCGGTGCGATTGCTGAAGCTGGTTTCAAGGTGACGATCGGCGAAGGTTTGTTCGCGGCGATGTCGTCCTGGGAGGCGGCCAGCACGCGAGCAGACGGAGCCAGCGAGACGAACCCCAGCAGTAAGAGAAACGCCACGATTTTAGAAGCCCTTAGCATTGCTTGTGCTTACCAAACCTCGGCTCTGGGGGACTTCAACTCAGCGTCAGACTTGCCGCTGGTGCTACGCTAGAGGCTGAAATCCGCGTGGAGTAGTTACCTTCGCTATGGAACCTGGTCTCATAGGGGTCATCGGCCTACTGTTTGGAAGCGTGATTGCTTGGCTGGCGCTGCGTTCGCGAAGCGCGGGGTTGCATGCTCGTTTGTCTTTGATGGAAAAGGAATTAGTGGCCGAAAAGGCCGATCTGGCGCGGCTTCAGCAGGCTCACACTGAGTTGGTGGCAGGCAAGGCCAGAGCGGAATCCGCACTAGAGGCTGAACGAAAGACCAGCAACGAAAAGATTGAATTAGTCACCCGAGCGAGCGAAGAGTTGCGCAATGCGTTCAAGGCTATGGCCGCGGACGCATTAAAAAGCAATAACTCATCCTTTCTGGTGGTCGCCGAAGAGACGCTCAAGCGATTCCAGAGCCAGGCGAAGGGCGACCTCGATGCCCGGCAGAAGGCCGTGGCTGACATGGTGGCGCCGGTGCGCGATTCGCTGAATAAAGTGGACGAAAAAATTCAGCAGATGGAAGTCGCGCGCGGCGATGCGTATGGGGAATTGCGCGCGCAAGTTCAATCTCTGATAACTACGCAGAAAGAATTGCAATCAGAGACGGGAAATCTGGTTCGCGCGCTTCGCACTCCGAACGTGCGTGGACGCTGGGGAGAAATTCAGCTGCGTCGCGTGGTGGAAATTGCCGGCATGCTTTCCTACTGCGATTTTGCCGAACAGGAATCTGTGACCACGGAGAGTGGAAGGCTGCGTCCCGATCTGGTGGTGAAGCTGCCCGGCGGCAAGCATGTGGTGGTGGATGCGAAGACGCCGCTGCAGGCATTTCTTGACGCCTTCGAAACTACCGATGAAGAGGCACGGCGCGCTTGTCTGGCCAATCATGCGCGGCAGGTCCGCGATCACATGAATACTCTCAGCGGGAAGAAATATTGGGAGCAGTTTGAAGCCACGCCGGAATTTGTGGTGATGTTTCTTCCCGGAGAAACATTTTTCAGCGCTGCGCTGGAGCAGGATTCAGGCCTGATCGAACATGGAGTTCTGAACCGCGTGATTCCCGCATCCCCCACTACGCTGATTGCGCTGTTGAAGGCGATTAACTATGGATGGAATCAGGAGAAGCTGGCACGCAACGCGCAGCAGATCAGCGCTCTGGGCAAAGAACTTCATGACCGGCTCCGGCTGCTCGCCGGGCACATTACTTCCGTCGGCACGGGGCTCGACCGCGCCGTTGAGTCTTACAACAAAGCGGTCGGATCGCTGGAGAGCCGCGTACTGGTTTCCGCACGCAAGTTCGCCGAACTGGGCGCGTCCGTAGCCGACGACATTCCTGAGCTCGAGCCCATCGAGACTACCGCGAGGGCGCTTTCTTTTGATTGGGACGAGGCGGAAGTTCCTCCGGAGACGACTGATAACAAGCGTAAGGCAGGCTAGAGTAACGCGCGGCTGCCAATAAACAACAAAATCAGATAGCACTAATCTCAGAACACACTAATCCGCCTTCTGAGGAAACGCAAAAGTATGCGGTTCCGCCTCACCCTCGAGCCCTGTTTCGATTCAACTCCCGCCTAAAGCTCATTCGGTTCGCGCCGATAGCGTATGTGACGAGGTTCCATAACGCGGCATCGCGAACCCTCGTCCAGATCCCTTTCAGAAGAACAGGCTGGAGGACTCGTAGAAACGGTGAGGACTGCTATAGCATCTCGCATCGCCAAGGCGGGGGTCGCAGCCCCGCCCGCTGCAGGTTTGCTCTGGATATTTGGCAAGACTGGCACCTGGGCGAATCGCTCTAGTCAGTTCATGCCGCATGGCTACTGTTACCTGTGGGACCCCTGGATCGTCTGGCTGCACGTTATCTCCGATGGCTTGATCACGCTCTCGTACTACGCCATTCCCGTCATTTTGATTTATTTCATTCGTAAGAATAAAGATCTCCCTTTCAATGCGATTTTCTGGATGTTCGGCGGATTCATCCTGGCCTGCGGCACGACCCACTTCATGGAAATCTGGAATGTCTGGCACGGCAATTACATGCTGGCGGGCATGGTTAAGGCAGGGACGGCGGCTCTATCGGTGGTTGCGGCTGTGACCCTTATCTCACTGGCTCCGAAGGCGGTTTCGCTGCCCGGCTTGCAGGTGGTGAATCGCCGGCTGGAAGAGCAAATGGCTGAGCGCCAGCAAGCGGAAGTGGCCAAAGAGCAGGCGCTCGAAGATCTTGCCACGCAACTGGATGCAGCCAATAACGAACTGCAGGCTTTCACCTACTCTGTTTCTCACGATCTGCGCGCACCGCTGCGGCATATTGGCGGGTTCTCCCGAATCCTGATCGAGGATTTCGGACCGACGATGGATGCGGAGGCGCGGCATTATCTGCAGCGCATTGAGGAAGGCACGCACCGCATGGGCCTGCTGGTGGATGAACTTCTGAATCTGGCGCGCGTCGGCCGTCACACCGTTAACCTTCAAGTTACCAGCCTGAACACCCTCATCGAGGAAGTCGTATCCCTGTTGCAGCCGGAGGCTGAGGGCAGGGCCGTGACCTGGAAGATTTCCAGCCTGCCGCCCGTAAACTGCGACCCCGTTCTGATCAAGCAGGTTTTTCAGAATCTTATTGCCAACGCCCTGAAATTCACCCGGCCCCGCGGGCGAGCCGTTATCGAAATCAGTCACCGGGAGAAAAATGGGCAGATCGTCATTGAGGTTCGCGATAACGGAGTCGTCTTCAACATGAAGTACATGGACAAGTTGTTCGGAGTGTTCCAGCGTTTGCATCGGGCGGAAGAATTTGAAGGCACGGGGATTGGTCTGGCGACTGCGCACCGCATTCTGCACAAGCATGGCGAGCGGATCTGGGCCGAGGCCGAACTTAATGAGGGGGCTGCCTTTTTCTTTACCCTTGCGGTCGCCAACGCAACTCTGACTGCAGGCGAGGTTGAAAACAAGAACGCAATTGTGGGAGCCCAATCATGAACCCAAATGAAGTCGATATTCTCCTGGTCGACGATAGCCAGGATGACGTGGATCTTACCCTGCACGCCCTGCGCTCTGAAAATCTCGCGAACCGCGTCTTCGTCGTCCGGGACGGTGAGGAAGCGCTGGATTTTCTTTTTTGTACCGGAGCACATGCCCAACGTTCTTTCGATCATCCGCCCAAGATCGTGCTGCTGGATTTGAAGCTGCCCAAAGTCGATGGCATGCAGGTGCTTAAACAAATAAAGCAAGACGAGCGAACCAAAGCGATTCCGGTCATCCTGATGACTTCGTCGAGGGAAGAACGGGACCGGGTGATCGGCTACAACCTGGGGGCTAATAGCTATCTGCAGAAGCCGGTCGATTTCCCTGACTTTCGCAAGATGGTGAAGCTATTGGGGCTGTATTGGCTGGTGGTCAACCAGCCGGTCGTCGTCGGCGCGGCGGTGCAACAAGCGGGCGGACAGATGAAATGAGCAGCACTGGGATCAAACTCGCGAACGCGCCCTCGCCCGAGCCGAAACCCAGGCTGCGCGCCTTGTTGCTGGAAGACAATCAGCTGGATGCCGAACTCATCTTGCGTGCGCTGCGCAAACACAACTTCGAAGTGAGCGCCCGGATTGTGCAAGACGAAGCCGGATTTACGCAGGCGCTCCGCTCCCACTGCCCGGACATCGTGTTGGCGGATTTCAATCTGCCGAGCTGGACGGGGATGGCGGCCTTGGATGTGCTTCGCCGGGAGGGTCTCGATATCCCGATGATTCTGGTTTCGGGCGCGGTGGGCGACATGACCGCTGTCGACTGCATCAAGCGCGGAGCCACCGACTATGTGTTGAAAGATGGTCTGGCGCGTCTGCCGGAAGCGGTGCGCCGCGCTTTGGAAGAAAAGCAACTGCGGCAATCGCGGCGGCAGGCGGAAGAGGATTTGGCCAAGAAAGTCGAGGAACTGGCCCGCTCGAACGCCGATCTCGAACAGTTTGCCTACGTCGCCTCGCACGACCTGCAGGAACCTCTGCGCATGGTGACGGCCTATACCCAACTGCTTGGGGAACGTTATCGCGGCCAACTTGACGCGGATGCTGACAAATTCATCGGCTACGCCAGTGAGGGGGCGATGCGAATGCAGGTTCTCATTCAGGATCTGCTGGCCTTCTCGCGAGTAGGCCGCGCCGAATCAAGCAATGGGAGTATCGACTGCAATGCCGTGATGGAAGAGGTTCTGCAGGCCCTGTCCGCGGCGATTCAAGAGAGCGGCGCGGCGATCAGTTATTCCCAACTTCCACAGATTCAGGGCGATCACACCCAGTTGGGACAGGTCTTCCAAAATCTGATCGGGAACGCGATTAAGTTCCGCGGCAAGGAAGCACCGAAAATTTCCGTGCAGGCGGAAAACAAGGATGAGCAGTGGCGGTTCGAGGTAAGCGATAACGGAATTGGAATCGCACCGGAAAGCGCAGGGAAAATCTTTGAAGTATTCCATCGCTTGAACGCGCGCACCAAATACCCGGGTAACGGTATCGGCCTGGCGATCTGCAAGAAAATCGTCGAGCGTTATGGCGGGCAGATCTGGGTGGAGTCGCAAAGCGGATTGGGTTCCTCTTTTAAATTCACTTTGCCGGTCCAAGGCGCGGGCGAGGGGAACGGAACAAGTAATGAAATCGGGAGTGCGATTGCTGTTGGTGGATGACAATCCGGCGGATGTGGGCGTAGCCCGCGAGGCGTTGGTGAAGAGTATCCGGCACAGCGAGATTACCAGCGTGGAAGACGGCATGGAAGCAATGGCGTTTCTGGATCGCCGGGGGAAGTACGCCAGCGCGACCCGGCCCGATCTGGTGATTCTGGACTTGAGTTTACCCAAGAAGGACGGCTTGGCGGTATTGGCCGCGATCAAAGCGAGGCCAGAGCTGCATCCCGGTGGTGATTTTCAGTGCCTCTCAGCTGGCAAAGGATATTGCGCGCAGTTACGACCTGGGGGCGAACTGTTACGTCAATAAGCCGGGAAATCTGAAGGATTTTTTTTCGGCGGTGAAATCGATTGAAGAATTTTGGTGCGGCTTTGTCAACCTGCCGCGCCAGGGAGAATGAGAGTTCATGGATCAGCAGACTACGCAAGTATTGCTCATCGAAGACAACCCGGGCGACGCGGACCTGGTTCGCCTCCGCCTGGTCGAAGGGAAATCTCCGGTTACCGTGAATTGTGTGAACCGGCTGGCCGATGGCCTGATCGCCCTGACCAAGGAAACCCCATCCGTCGTGCTATTGGACCTGAACCTTCCGGACAGTCACGGGGCGGAAACTTTTCGCCGGGTCATGGAACACGCGCCCAACGTGCCCGTAGTCGTGCTCTCTGGGCAGGATGATGAGGCGCTGGCCATCAAGGCCGTTCATCAGGGAGTACAGGATTACTTGCTTAAGGGAAACATCACCAGCAAGCACCTGGAACGCGCCATTCGCTACGCGGTAGAACGGCAAGGCCTTTTGCGTGCCCTTGAAATCAGTCAAAAGCAGCAACTCGATTTCAAGAATCAGTTTCTCTCCCATGTATCGCACGAATTGCGGACTCCGCTTACCTGCATTCATCAATACGTCACTCTGCTTCTGGATGGTCTGGCTGGGCCCCTGGCACCGGACCAGTCAGATCACCTGAAGACCGTTTTGAAAAGCGTGAATCAGTTGCATGCCATGGTTCGCGACCTGCTTGAGGCAACGCGTGCCGAGACCGGCAAGATGCGCGTCGAGCCCCGCTGCATTGCGCTGGGCGAGTTGATTCAGCAGACGGTTGCCATGATGCGGCCCGCAGCCGACGAAAAGAGGATTGGACTCGAAATCGCAGTGGACCAGACGCTTCCACTGGTGCATGCCGATCCTGATCGGGTGCTCGAAGTGCTCATCAATCTGGTGGACAACGCGATCAAGTTCACGCCGCCTGATGGAGCCGTGATGGTTCAGGCGTGCCGAGTGGCCGCCGATCCGGGCTCGGTTTACATTTCCGTCAGCGATACTGGACGCGGCATCGGTCCTGAATCAAAGGCTTTGATCTTCGAGCGGCTGTATCAGGACGGCGATTCAATTGACAACAATCGTTCCGGACTTGGGTTGGGACTGTTCATCTGCCGCGAAATCGTCCGGCTTCATCAAGGACGCATCTGGGTTTCAAGCGAACCAGGACAGGGCAGCACCTTCACTCTTACTCTACCGGCTTATTCGCTGGCCAAACTGCTGGCTCCGGTGATCACGCATAATGATCGTTTGCGCACCGCCTTTGTGCTGCTGCGAGTCGATCTGACGCCGTTTTCCGCTGCGCTGCGCGGTAACTGGAAGCAAACCTGGCAACAATCGCTGGAGATACTGCAGCGGTGCATCTATCCCGACAAGGACCTGGTGTTGCCTCCGATGGGAACGTCGAGCGCAGCCGAGACTTTCTTCGTTGTGGTTTCAACCGATATGCCGCAAGTGGGCATCATGACCGCGCGCATTCGTGAACAACTGGAGCGCATGCCGGACTTTAAAACCAAATGCAGCCTCAACATCGTGGCTGCTCCCATTGACCTTCCCCCGTCCGTCCCCAGCCAGTCGCTGGATCAACAGATTCAAACCGTTGCCGATCACGTAACTGCCATGGTCACCACTGGAATGCAAAGAAAGCACCCCGTTTCGCAGAAGCCGATACGAAATTCCAACTAACGAAGCGTTATCTAACGGATCACTATAAGGAGAAACAAAATGCCGAAACCAAAGATATTGGTAGTCGATGACGACCCCGACCTGGTGCGCGCCATGCGGCTACGCCTCCGAGCTAACAACTACGAAGTTACGACCGCCAGCGATGGCTACGGAGCAATCGCATCGGCACAGAAAGAGCGTCCAGCTCTGATTATTCTGGACTTAGGCCTTCCAGTCGGCGACGGGTTCGTGGTTTTGGATCGTTTGCAGAACAGCGATTCCCTTTCCGGCGTCCCGGTGATCGTGCTCAGTGCGCGCGATCCTCAGGCGAACGAGGAGCGCGCGCTGAAGGCAGGGGCATCGGCCTTCTTCCAGAAGCCCGCCGACAATGACGAATTGATGAACGCGATTCGGCTAAGCCTGACGCCCGCACAGGCGCAGACTCCACCCTGGCCGGCCTAAGTTCCTGCCAGAATTGATTAGGCGCAGCATTGTCCCCGCACCTGAGCCCATCTCAGGGCGGGGATAACTGCGCCCGCATAGGTCGGCTGCTTTCAATCAATCTTCGGCGGACGCCTCAAGTATTACCTCTTAACTCCCTTTCCTCGCATTCAGATACACAATTCCACAGAAACATCCAAAAAGGCGTAACCGATGTTCGAAAATCCATCTATAATTTCGAAAGTGCTTCAATAGCATGGAGTTAGCATTCCTGAAGTGGGAAGCGGCATGGCAGCGAAGTTGCTCATTCATGATCGGCGGGACGTGACTTCCACGCCCATCCAGCCCATTACGGGTTCGGGATCGCCGCCGAAACCCATGAACCGGGAAAGCCAAGTCCGTTTTGTTGCCGTTCTGCTGTTTCTGCTGACAGTTGCCGCAGTCCTATTCGCCGGCTTCAATTTTGATGCTGAATTGAAATCTGCCGTTCCCGATGACGGCGTGTGGTGGATCGAACACAACGGCCAACTCACCGCTGACCGGGTGGATCCTAATGGCCCGGGTGCGAGAAGCGGGATAAAGCCGGGCGACCAGCTGGTTTCCATCAACGGCGAGGAAGTCAGGAACATTTCCGGACTGGAGCGCCAGCTCTACCGTAACGGAGTCTGGTCCAAAGCAGCGTACTCTCTGATACGGCAGACGGTTCCTTTGGATTCCAGCGTGATTCTGGTTCCGGCAGAACGGTCGCTGAACAACTGGCTCCGGCTAATTGCGCTGATCTATCTTGGCATTGGCCTCTACGTTTTGCTCCGTCGCTGGACCGCTCCGGGCTCCACGCACTTCTATATCTTCTGCCTGGTCTCGTTCATCGCCTACTCATTCAAATACACCGGCAAGCTCAATGATTTTGACTGGACGATCTATTGGGGCAACATCGCGGCAGGAGTGTTGCAGCCGGCGCTGTTTCTTCATTTCGTTCTAACTTTCCCGGAGAAACGCGAGTTTGTGCGCAAGTATCCCTGGCTGCTTGCGTTGGTCTATGTGCCGGGTGCCATCCTGCTGGCGGTTCATGTGAGCGCGATGCAGTGGCTGCAGGCCAGCGAGCGTCTGCGCTGGAACCTCGACCGGATGGAAATGTCTTACGGGTCGTTGTTCTTTTTGGCCGCCGCTACCGTGCTGTGGTACAGCTACCAGCGCGCCAGCACCACGATTTTGCGGCAGCAATTGAAGTGGGTGACTCGCGGCACGATTCTCGCCATCATTCCCTATACCCTGTTCTACGTTGTCCCCTATCTGATGGGCACACTGCCGGGCGCGACGATGAAGATTTCCGCGTTGTCGCTGGCTCTGTTGCCGCTCACGTTTGGTTATGCCATCTTCCGTTACCGGTTGATGGATGTAGACCTCATCTTCAAGCGCGGAGTGGTTTACACGCTGGCAGCGGCGATTGTTGTGGGGATGTACTTTGGACTAGTGGCAGGCGTGGCCGAACTTGTCCACATGCGGCAGCCGAGCAGCGGTCCGATTGGGCTGATCCTCGCGGTCGTGGTCACGGCGCTGTTGTTCGATCCGGTGCGGAAGTGGATCCAGGACCGCATCGACCAGTTTTTTTATCGCACGCGTTACGACTATCGCCGGACGCTTTTGGAATTCGGGCGCGAACTTAGTTCGGAGACCAACCTTGACGCGATGCTTTCATCGCTCATGGATCGGCTATCGCGCACGCTCGCCGTGGATCGCATGGCTATTTTCCTGGCCGGGGAACAGTCAGAACAGTTTGTGCTCGCCAAATCCTTCGGCCTGTCTTCCTCCGGCAATCTCGATTTGTCATTCTTGGTGGCTCCGCGGCCGGAGCTCGCGGGTCATCTCTTCTTCGAGAATACTCATCAGGTCCCGCGCGAAGCTCCGGGTTCTCAGCAGACCATCGCGCGTTTGGATCTGAATTACTACATCCCATGTCACGCGCAGCAGAAGACCATCGCCGTGCTCGGCTTGGGCAAGACCGCTCAAGGAGATTTCCTTTCCAGCGAAGATATGGAATTGCTGGAAACTCTGGGCGGCTACCTGGGCATTGCCATTCAGAACGGTCAGCTCTACGCATCCTTGCAGCAGAAGGCTGCGGAGTATGAGCGGCTGAAGGATTTTAACGAGAACATCGTCGAATCCATTAATGTGGGCGTAATGGCGCTCGATATGGAAGACCGCATCGAGAGCTGGAATGCGCAAATGGAAGTAATGTACGCGGTGCCGCGCTGGCAGACTTTGACGCAGCCGTTGAAGGCCGTGTTTCCCGAGGAGTTCGTGGAAGAGTTCGATCGTACGCGGCTGAATCCCGGCATTCACAACCTGTATAAGTTCCGCCTCAAGACGCCTGCTGGCGAAGTGCGCACTGTAAATGTAGCCATTGCGCCGCTGGTGACGCGCACGTTTCTGGTAATCGGGCGGCTGATCATTATGGATGACATCACCGAGCGCGTCGAACTCGAAGCGCAGCTTTCGCAGGCCGATAAACTTTCGTCCATTGGGTTGCTCGCGGCCGGGGTAGCTCATGAAGTGAATACGCCCTTGGCCGTTATCTCGTCCTACACGCAAATGCTTTCCAAACAATTGCAGGGCGATCCGCAAAAGTCTGGATTGCTGGAGAAAATCACGCGGCAAACTTTCCGCGCATCCGAGATCGTAAACAACCTACTGAATTTTTCCCGCACCAGCGGCAGCGAGATTGGCGATGTAGACGTGAACAAAGTCATCGCCGACACGCTGGCCCTGCTGGAACACCAATTCAAGGTGGCGAAGGTGGAAGTCGAGAATGTTCTCTCGCCCAAGTTGCCTTCGATTCAGGGAAATCCGGGAAGACTGCAACAGGTATTTCTGAATCTGTTCCTCAACGCCAAGGATGCCATGCCCGGAGGCGGCAAGTTACGCGTTGCTACGATGAACGGAGAGAGCGTGAGCGTGTGTGTTTCCGATACCGGGTCTGGAATCGCGCCGGAGCACATCCAGCGCATTTACGATCCGTTCTTCACTACGAAGACTTCGCCCCGTGAAGGTCAGGCGCGCGGGACCGGCCTGGGACTTTCCGTGACCTATGGCATCATTCAGGAACACGCGGGCAAAATTCGCGTGGAAAGCCATCCCGGCGCGGGAACCACCTTCATCTTGGATTTCCCCTTGAGCAGGAAGGCTGTCCATGTCTAAGCAGAGCATGTCTGAACAGAGCATGTCTGAACAGAGCATGTCTAAGGTAAAACCGAACACGACTTACCAAGGTAGGTCCGAGGCCGAATATGTCTGAAGCGGCAATCGTTCCACGCGCCGCAGCGAATGGAAATTCCGGCCTGGCCGGTGCGGTTCTGATCATCGACGATGAAGCGGAGATTCGCGAATCTCTGCAGACCTTGCTCGAACTCGAGGGCTTCGCCGTAGAGACAGCGGCCTCTGGCGAGGCAGGATTGCAGCGTATCGGCGAGCACCCTTTCGATTTGATCCTGCTCGATCTCACTCTTCCCGGCCGCAATGGCATGGACATTCTAGCCGAGATTCGTACTCACGAAACCGGGCTGCCGGTCATCATGATCACCGCCTTCGGCACGGTGGAAAATGCAGTTCGCGCCATGCAGGGGGGCGCCGCCAACTTTGTCCAGAAGCCATGGGACAACGAAAAACTTCTGGCCGACGTGCGCGCAGCCGTAGGATGGCGACGTGCTGCGGAAGAAAATGTACAACTGAATCGCGCCCTCAAGCAGCGCTACAACTTCGAAAATATTGTCGGCAAAAGCGAGCCGATGCTGAAGATATTCGACCTGGTCGCGCAGGTCGCGAACAGCCGCTCCACGGTGCTATTGCAAGGCGAGAGCGGGACTGGTAAGGAAATCATTGCTAAAGCCTTGCATCTGAATTCTCCGCGCCACGACCGGCCTTTTGTCCCGGTTAATACGGGCTCCATGCCTACTGACTTGCTTGAGTCCACCCTCTTCGGCCACGTTAAAGGTGCGTTCACCAGCGCCATCGCCTCAAAGAAAGGCCTGTTTGAGATTGCGGATCGCGGCACGTTGTTCCTGGATGAAATCGCCACCATGAGTCTGGAAACTCAAGCCAAGATCCTCCGCGTGCTGCAGGATCGCAGGTTCATGCATCTTGGCGGAATCCAGGAGATTCAGGTGGACGTGCGCATTATCGCCGCCACCAACATCGACTTGCGTACATTGGTTCGCGAAGGCCGATTCCGTGAGGATTTGTTTTATCGCCTGAATGTGATCACGATTGAGTTGCCGCCGCTGCGCCAGCGCAGAGAAGATATCCCATTGCTGGTTCAGTTTTTCCTGAAGAAGTATGCGGAAGAAAACGACCGCCCGGTGCGCCGCATCACGCCCGAGGCTCTGCGCCCGCTGATGTCCTATTCCTGGCCGGGCAATGTTCGCGAACTGGAAAATGTAATTGAGCGTGCGGTCGTGCTTTCTTCGGGCAGTGACATCACGATCGATCTGCTGCCCGACAATCTTCTGGGACGAGGCTCCTCGTTGACGCTGCACGATCCGCCCACCGATGCGTCGCTGTTCGAAATCGTCGAAGATGTGGAACGACGCATCATCAGCGACATGCTGGAGAAGTGCAACTGGAACCAGACGGAAGCGGCAGAACGCTTTAAAGTGCCGCTTTCCACGCTGAATCAGAAAATCCGCCGGTTGAATATTGAGATCAAGAAGAAGACGCGGGGATGACTCACGTCCCATTGCTGCCTTTCAACGTGACTGCTCCTCTGAAACCTGATCGCGTTCTCTGCTATAGTTCGAAAAAGCGCGGCTCGGTTCGCCTCGCTCGCAGAAGCGCATGGAACTGATCTCGCTCAGCGATCTCGCCAAAGAAAAAGTCCAGACTGTTCAGGATTACGTTCTGTTTTGTTTGCAAGGGGTGGCGAACATCTTTCGCAAACCGCTGTACCTGATGGATATGGTGCAGCAGGCGGATACCATCGGCGTGGGATCTCTGCCCATTGTCGTGCTTACAGGCTTCTTCACCGGAGCAGTGCTGGCGCTGCAGGCCTCAAACACGCTGGAGCGTTTCGGCTCGATCACGCTGGTGGGACAACTGGTCTCAACTTCCATGGTACGAGAACTGGGCCCCGTACTCACCAGCCTGATGGTGGCGGGAAGAAATTCCTCTGGCATGGCCAGTGAATTAGGATCGATGGTAGTCACCGAGCAGATCGATGCCATGCGGGCCTTGGGCACCGATCCCATGAAAAAGCTGGTTACGCCGCGCGTGGTTTCCACGGTGTTCATGCTGTTCTTCCTGACTATCATTTCGGATCTAGTGGGATTGGTCGGCGGTCTGGCAATCGCGAAACTTCTGTTGAAACTCGATGCCCGGC